>JBFYQB010000226.1:0-11864 GCA_041302955.1 Flavobacteriales bacterium | reverse complement strand
TACACGGGGTTTGTGAGTCCTGGCATATTCGCCATGTTCATCATGGGTTTCCTTTGGAAGCGCACTACGGCCACAGCCGCGATGTTTGCCATTGTGGGCGGCTTCGCGATGTCGGTGTTCTTCAAGTTCTTGCCGGGCGTAGTTGACCTTTCGTTCCTGCACAACAGCGGATTCGCGGTGATCAACCCAAACTCTGGGCTGTATGAGATACCGTTCCTCGATAGGATGGCGTTTGTGTTCGTAGGGTGCATTGTGGGCATGGCGGTTCTCAGTCTGCTTTCGAAAACACCATCAGCGAGCACGATAGAAATAGACCCGACCATGTTCCGCACCTCGCGCACGTTCGCCATTGGGGCGGTTGTGGTGCTGGGAGTGTTGGCGGTGCTGTATGGTATGTATTGGTGATTAGCAGATGGTAACTGGATGTGGAGAGAAAATGAGGGCCACGGTTCGCATTTCCCAATTTATCCTTCTTGATTTTTCATTCCATAGGGCAACAATATAATTGGCGGTAACTTTGCACCTCTTGGCACATTCGCTAATTCGCATATCGCTCTAATTGCCGTCCATGGAAATCCGCATCGTCAATCATTCGCAGCACGCACTGCCAGAATATGCCACCGCGCTTTCGGCAGGCATGGATCTGCGTGCCAATCTGGTGGACGATATAGTGTTACAGCCGTTGCAACGGGCGTTGGTGCCTACAGGGCTCTACATCGCTCTTTCTGAAGGCACCGAGGCACAGATAAGACCGCGCAGCGGGCTGGCCTACAAGCATGGGGTGACGGTGCTCAATTCACCCGGCACCATTGATGCGGATTATCGCGGAGAGGTGAAAGTGCTGCTGGTGAACCTGAGCAGCGACCCGTTCACGGTGAAGAATGGCGAGCGTATCGCACAGATGGTGATAGCCCGCCACGAGACGGTGCAATGGCAGGCTGTGAACGAACTGGAGGACACTGCCCGTGGCGAAGGCGGTTTCGGACATACTGGAAAACACTGATTTGCGCAGTTCCCTCATTCTATTTCTGATGTTGCTATGTGCGGCCCCGAGCGGGTTTGCACAGAAACGCGGCAAGACCGTGAAAGGCATCGGCTACGAGCAGGAGCGCAAGCTGACCGAGACCTTCTTTGAGGCAAGCAAGCAGAAGATGCTTGGCAATCTGGACGAGGCGGCCGTACTTTTCCACGAGTGTATAAAGCTGGATGGCACCCATGCTGCTTCCTATTTCGAGCTGGCCAATCTGCTCTATAAGAAAGAGAACCTGACCGATGCCCTGCCTTTTGCCCGCAAGGCCCGCTCATTGGACCCGAACAATGAATGGTATAACCTGTTCGAGGCCGACATACTCATCAACACAGGCGATGCCCAGAACGCAATCATTATTTATCAAGCACTGATCAAACGTTCTCCTGATAAGATCGAATACAACTACGAGATCGCCAATGCCTACTTGATGCTCAACAAGGTGGACGAAGCCATCAAGATCTATGACAAGATGGAGGAGGTGATGGGCGTGAATGAGGAGCTTTCCATCCAAAAGGAGAAACTCTACTTGGAGCAGAATAAGCTGAAAGAGGCGGTGGCCGAACTGGAGAAACTGATCGCGGCATTTCCAGGCGAACAGCGGTATCTGGGCATGTTGGCCGAGGTTTACATTGCCAACGACATGGCCGAGAAGGCCTATCCAGTATATGAGAGGATGCTGGAGAACGATGCCAATGACCCTATTCTGCACCTCAACCTCGCGGAGTATTTCAAACGGAAAGGCGACTATGAACGGTCGTTCCAAGAACTGAAATTCGCCTTTTCCAGCCCCGACCTGAGCATCGACCAGAAGATTCAGGTGCTGGTGTCGTATTACACGCTGACCGATAGTGACAAGCGTTTGCTGCCGCAGGCGTTCGAACTGCTGGATCTGACCACTAAGGCACACCCCAAGGACGCCAAGGGATTTGCCATGACGGCCGATTTCCTTTATCGTGAGAAACGTCTCCAAGAATCTCGCGAGGCTTTTTATAGCACCGTGAAACTGGACAGTAGCCGTTTCCCAGTGTGGAGTCAACTGATCCAGGTGAGCTACGAGATGGCCGACCACAAGGCCATGCAGCGCGACAGCGAAACTGCCTTGGCCTTGTTCCCCAATCAGGGCATCCTGTATCTTTTCAACGGCATTGCACTCAACGGGCAGAAGAAATACAGCGAGGCCGCTAGCATTCTTTCGCAGGGTGAGTTGTTCGTGAAGAGCGACACCTATCTGTATGTACAATTGCTGTCTGTCCTTGCCGATGCCTACAACAGTCAGGGCAAGTTCGCGGAGTCGGACGAGGCATTCGAGAAGGCCCTGAAGCGCGACCCGGTGAATGCGCTCATCCTGAACAACTACAGCTATTTCCTTTCCTTGAGAAAAGACAAGTTGGACAAGGCCGAGGAGATGAGCAAGCGCAGCAACATCCTGCGCAGCGGTCAGCCATCGTATCAGGACACCTATGCGTGGATCCTTTACCAGCAAGGCAACTACACCGAAGCGTTGGAATGGATAGACAAGGCGTTGGCGAGTGGCGGCAGCACAAGCGGCACCATAGTGGAACATCGTGGCGACATCCTTTTCCGCCTTGGAAGAAAGGACGAGGCCATTGCCGAATGGAAGAAGGCGAAGTCTCTTGGCGAAGTCTCTGATGAACTGGAGAAGAAACTCTCCTCTGGCCAACTGGTGGAGAACTGATATGCGGAAGGTTGCGAACAGATGCTTGCTGCTGCTGCTTCCCGCCCTGCTGCTCTTCTCCTGCAAGGTGAAACAGGAGGCGGCATTCGCGGCAAGTGCCCTTCCACCGCTCACTGCACAGGAGGTGCTCCAGCGTTCGGCCGCCAATCGGAATTATGGTGAGCTGACCTCGAAGGTTGATATCACCTATATCAATGGAGAACAGAAGCAGTCGGTGGGAGCACGCATCCGGATGAAGCAGGACAGCGTCATCTGGGTAAGCATCGCACCGCTGTTGGGCATTGAGCTGGTACGGGCCAAGATAACACCCGACAGCCTGATGCTGGTGGACCGTATCAACAAGCGCTTTTACCTCGGCAGTTTTGACCGGGTGAATGAGATGCTGAAGGTGGATCTAACGTTCGAGATGCTGCAAGCATTACTCACTGGCAATGCGATTGAACTCTATGACGCGGAACGTTATCGCTCACAGCCCGACAGTATGCGCTATCTGATCGATGTGCCCGAACTCAGCAAGAAAGACTTGAAGAAAGGCGTTGCCCCGCCAAGCATTGCGCAGCAGACATGGATTGAACCGGAACATTTCAGTGTGCTCCGAAGCCTCTTTTCCGATGCAAGTAGAGACATGCGGATGGAAGCCAACTATGGCGACCTTCGCAGCCTTGGACCTGTTCATTTTCCCGAAAGCATGGCATTCGACATCACCGGAAAACAACCGATGCAAGTGGATATAAAGTGGTCGAAACCAACGATCGCCACAGCACAGGATTACCCATTCAGTGTGCCAGAGAACTATGAGCCGATCAAGTAGGCATATCATCCTATTGCTGTTGCTGATGGTCGTTCAGGCCACGGCCGGGCTTGCCCAGTCCAAAAGCGACCTGGAGAAGCAGAAGACCCAACTGCGCAAGGACATTGAATACACCAACAAGCTGCTGAAGGACACCGAGCAGAACAAGAAGAAGACCCTGAATGAATTGACGCTGATGAAAGCGAAGATCAATCAGCGGCAGCAACTGATCAACACGGTGGTGAGTCAGGCATCATTGGTAGAAAAGCAGATCGGACAGACCCGTGCCATTGTGGTTGCATTGGAAGATGACCTTGCGCGCTTGAAGGAGGAGTATGGCAAGATGCTCTACTACACTTACAAGAACCAGAGCCAGTATGACCGTTTGATGTTCATCCTGTCTTCCAAGGATATCAATCAGGCGTATAAGCGGGTGAAGTATTTCCAGCAATATGCCAAGCACAGGCAAGAGCAGGTGGAGGCCATATCTGCAGTACAAAAAGACCTGAATGCCAAAAGCGAAGAGCTAACTGTAAAGAAGCGCGAGCTATCGCGATTGGTTGAAGACAGTGAGCGGGAAAAACTGCAACTCTCAGCAGAGAAAGAAGAGCGCGACAAAGTGGTCCATGTACTTCAGGACAAGGAGAAGGAACTACGCAAAGCCTTGAAGAAGAAGGAGCAAGAATCGAAAAAATTGGAGCAGGCCATTGCACGCGTCATCGAAAATGAAATAAGAAAGCAGGAAGAGTTGCGCAAGAGGGAGGAATTGAAGCAGCAACAGCAGGGTGTAACTGTCAAAACCCCCACGGTGACCAAGTCGGGATTTGCGCTCACTCCCGATGAACTCATTCTTTCGAAGAGTTTTTCGGACAACAGGGCCAAACTGCCATGGCCGTCAGAGCGCGGAGTAATTGTGTCGACCTTCGGAGAGCATGAACATCCAACTTTGCGCGATATAAAAACAGTGAACAATGGCGTTGACATTGCTACTGAACCCGGCACAAAAGCCCGTGCGGTATTTGACGGAACTGTGTCTGCAGTTGTTGCCATACCTGGAGCTCATAAAGCAGTGATCCTAAGACATGGTGAATATTTGACGGTCTAGTCCAACATTGAAACTGTAGAGGTGAAAATGGGTGATAAGGTGAGTGTGAAGCAATCGTTGGGCACCGTAGTGACCGATCCTGAGGAAAACCGCACAGTTCTGCACTTCGAATTGTGGAACGGGGCTACCAAACAGAACCCTGCACTTTGGATAGCTAAGCAGAAGTGATGGCTTGATTTGAAAAAACTGCGGCATCAAAAAACAATACCTTTGACCCTATGATCGGCAACATACTCCTTTTCAATTTTGGTGGCAGCGAGATCATCGTCATTTTGGTGGTGATTCTATTATTCTTCGGTGGCAAGAAGATTCCTGAACTTATGCGCGGCCTCGGCAGCGGCATCAAGGAGTTCAAGGATGCTTCCAAGGGCGAGGACAATCGTTCGGTAGAGAAGCCTATAGAGAAGAAGGACTGAGCTTCATCTTTGCTGATGAGACCACCTTCCATCGCACAGTATCACAGTGCCCTAAAAAACGGGGTGACCACTGTGGCACAAACCGTTTCAGCATTCCTAAGCAGGATTGCCGATCACCAACATCTCAACGCATTTCTTGAGGTTTATGGCGACCACGCCACAGCGCGCGCCAAAGAATTGGATGCCTCCATTGCCAATGGCACATTCGGCAAACTGACCGGAGTGGTCATCGGCATCAAGGACAACATCTGTTTCGAAGGATTCGGAGTGCAAGGCTCTTCCAAGATCCTGAATGGGTTCACCTCCTTGTACAGCGCCACCGTCATTGAACGCCTGTTGGCCGAGGGAGCAATCATCATTGGTCGTCTCAACTGCGATGAGATGGCCATGGGCAGTTCCACAGAGAATTCGGCCTTCGGCAATACCCTCAATCCTATTGATAATGCACGCGTTCCGGGCGGTTCGTCCGGCGGTTCGGCTGCGGCTGTTGCTTCTGGACTCTGCCATGTGGCACTGGGTTCGGACACTGGTGGTTCCATCCGTCAGCCTGCTTCGTTCTGTGGTATCGTTGGTGTGAAACCCACATACGGCCGTGTTTCGCGCTATGGTCTGTTGGCCTATGCTTCCAGTTTCGATCAAATTGGACCGCTTTCCAATAACGTGGATGATTCGGCCTTGGTGTTGGAGGTGATGGCCGGTGGCGACAACTACGACAGCACGGCCTCATCACGGCCTGTTCCTGCCTATTCTCAGCAGTTGGATGCATCGGGCAAGAAGCGCTTTGCCTATATGCGCGAATGCGTGGAGAACGCTGCTCTGGCACCTTTCATCAAGGAGGCTTTCATGGCGAAGGTCGAGCAGTTGCGTAGCGAAGGCCACACGGTTGAGGCAGTCGATTTTCCATTGTTGGAGCATCTGGTGCCTACCTACTATGTGCTTACCACAGCCGAGGCATCGTCCAATCTTTCTCGGTATGATGGCATGCGCTATGGCTATCGTAGCCCGAAAGCACACGACCTCGAGAGCACCTACAAACTTTCTCGTTCCGAAGGCTTCGGCCCCGAGGTGCAGCGGAGGATCATGCTTGGAACCTTCGTGCTTTCCGCAGGATACTATGATGCCTACTATGCCAAAGGCCAGAAGGTGAGACGGCTGGTGAAGAACCGCATGGACGACCTTTTCAGCACCTACGACATCATCCTTTCGCCCACCACACCCGATGTGGCATTCAAGTTTGGGGAAAACAGCGAGGATCCTATCAAGATGTATCTGGAGGATATTTTCACGGTGCTGGCCAACTTGGCCGGCATTCCGGCCATGAGCATTCCACTGGGAGAAAAAGATGGGCTTCCATTTGGTCTTCAACTCATGGCCAATGACTTTGAGGAGGCTCAAATGCTCGCCTTCGGAAAACACTTGTTAAACGATGAAATTAGCCTCTAGGTCTAAATAACCGGCATATTAGTAGGTTAGCGGAACTGTTAAATGTTCCAAAGCGGTTAATTTTGTTTGTTGACTTTGCGTTATTTACGCCCCCTCAAACATCATTGAAGCATGAAATACTTCACTCTCGTATTGTCTTTGCTGCTTGCTACTGCGTCATTTGGAGTGGCGAAAGAGAAAGACTCTGCCGAGGTCATCCTTGCCGATGATCCAGTATTGGCAATGCTGGACAGCTTGGATGCAGCCATGCATTTTGAGTTCAGCAAATTCTCCACTGATACGCACAGCCTGAACATCCTTAAATGGAAACGCGACACAGTACCTTCTTTCTCTGACGATCATTACAAGAGCAAACTCAGTAAACTTGATGTGAATACTCCATTCAGGTTAGTGTACAATCCTGCTGTAAGGAAGTACATTGATGCGTATGCAGTGAGAAATCGCGATAAGGTGGCCAAAATGCTTGGACTTGCCGAATTGTATTTTCCTTTGTTTGAGGAGACCTTGGACAAATACAATCTGCCGCTAGAACTGAAATACCTCGCCATAGTAGAATCGGCACTGAACCCGAGGGCACAGTCAAAATCAGGAGCGGTAGGCCTTTGGCAATTCATGTATCGCACGGGTAAGATCTACGATCTGAACACGACATCCTATATGGATGAGCGCAGTGACCCTTTCAAGGCTACAGAAGCCGCATGTCAGTATTTCCAATATCTCTACGCAATGTTCGGCAACTGGGAACTTGTTCTGGCCGCATACAATGGAGGTCCGGGAACGTTGAACAAGGCCATCCGTAGATCGGGTGGCAAACGAGATTATTGGGAATTGCGCCCATATCTCCCTGTCGAAACCCAAGGATATGTACCCGCCTTCATTGCAGTTAACTATGTGATGAAGCATGCATCGTTGCACAACATCTACCCTATCAAACCCGATTTTTTTGGTCACGAATTGGATACGATAGTAGTACGTCAACGTTGTGACCTGAGAAAAATAGCTGAGGTCACTGATCTTCCATTGGAAGAGGTGGCATTCTTGAACCCAACTTTTAGATCTACGGTTGTTCCTGCAACTTCTACCGGTCTGTCCATTATTCTTCCGAAACAGAAGGTGGGTTCATTTCTCAGTAATCTTGCCTTCATCTACGAAGCTTCTGAAGAAGCCACGCTCATTGCCCAAATAGACCCACCTTCAGTTGCTGTTCCGGATAAGCAGCAACATAAGGTTCGCAGAGGAGAGACTTTAAGTTCCATTGCCTCGCGATACAAATGCAGTGTGGGAGAATTGTGTCAGTGGAATGGAATTCGTGGCAATATGATCAAGGAGGGCCAGAGCCTAGTGCTCTTTACAGCATCAGCTTCGGTCAATGCTTTGAAATCCCCTCAAAGTGATTCTACATCCAGCTCTTCGCCAAAATATTATGTGGTGCAGCGCGGAGATACGCTTTGGGATATTGCCAAACGTAATGGCCTTAGCGTTCAAGAATTGAAAGAGTTGAACAGCATGGGAAATCAGCAGCAGTTGAAAATCGGGGAAAAGCTGAAAATCGGTTAGCGCCATGCGAAACCTTGCGTTCCTCCTCTTAGGAATTTTCGTGGCTGCTTGTGAGGCTCCAGTGATGCCACTACCAGGAACCACTGGAAAGGCCGGAGAGCTCATTGTTGTGATGCCTGATGCATATTGGAATACGCCTGTTGGTGATACGGTGTTCAAAACGTTGACCGAACCAGTTTATGGTCTCCCTCAGCCTGAACCAATGTTTGATGCCGTCCATATCAAATCCGAGGCGTTCACAAAAATATTTCAAACTCATCGTAATGTCCTCATCATCAATATTGATGAGGCTAAGAAGGCGTCCATAGAGGTGAAGAATGATGTTTGGTCAAGCCCACAGATCGTTATTGAAATCACTGCTCCCGACACATCCGATCTTCTCAAAATCTTCTTTACGAATGCGAGTGGCATTAGAGGTCATTTCCTACAGAAAGAAGAGGAGCGCAATCGTGCCAGTTACGGAACTCAGCTTCAGACCGATGTTGCCAGTGAAATTGAAAGCGTCTTCGGGATTAAATTGCCAATCCCGAAAGGATTCAATGTGGTCAGCAAAGACAGCAATTTCGTTTGGGTGCGCTACGACACCAAGGATGTGAACCAAAGCATCCTGATATACTCAGAACCTTATAAGCGACAGAATACGTTCACCAAAGAAGGGATGATCGAGGTCATAGATCTGTTCGGTAAGAACCATGTTCCAGGTGCGTTGCCCAATAGTCATATGAAGACCTTTTTGGAATATCCACCAAGAATGAAAGAAACAAGTCTGACGGGATTATACGCTACGGAACTCCGAGGTCTTTGGAATGTTGAAGGAGATATTATGGGTGGACCTTTCGTTTGTTATGCCTTCTTAGATGAACCGCACAAGCGCGTGATCTATTTGCACGGATTCGTGTTTGCTCCGGCCAAGGATAAGCGCAACCTGATGTGGCAATTACAATCTATTCTGAAAGGCGCAGCAGTGCTTTGAAGCAGCACGTCTGCCTGCCGACAGGAGATTACGTATGTCATCGTATTCTGTCGAAGGTCATACAGTGCATTGCATCCTCTATTTACTTTCGTGTACGATGAAGTGAAGCTGAACATTACCGTGTTTCAGTGGTTATTGCCTCCAAAATTCAGATACTATGAAACCAAATTACGATGTCATCATCATGGGCGGTGGGCTTGCCGGTCTTACACTGTCGTTGCAACTGAAACAGGCAAAGAAGGATATTTCCATTCTTGTACTGGAACGGAGAGATGGCGCTGCACCTGATGCAGCGCATAAGGTAGGTGAGTCGACCGTGGAACTCGGAACGCACTACATCAGAGAAGTATTGGGACTGAAGAAATACATGGAAGCGCGCCAATTGCCTAAGCACGGTCTTCGATTCTTCTTCTCTCCGCTTCATAAAGAGGATATCACCAAAAGGGTGGAGCTTGGCCCAAAGAAGCTGCTACCTGTACCCAGTCATCAGATAGATCGAGGCTCATTTGAAAATGACATGACCATAATGTCACTTGGACTTGGAAATGAGGTGGAAGTTGGTGCCAAGGTGGAAAGTATGGACACCAATGACGGAATTCACACCGTGACCTACTCGATGAATGGTACGTCAAAAACCGCATCTGCCCGTTGGGCGGTCGATGCAACTGGTCGCGGCAGTTTTCTCAAGCGCAAATTCGGTTTTGCACAGTCTGTAGGACACGCGGTCAATTCGGCATGGTTCCGTGTTGACTATAAGATCGATATTGACAAATGGTCTGATGATCCAAAATGGCATTCGCATGTGGAGCCTGGCATGAGATTCCTCAGCACGGTTCACCTAATGGACAATGGGTATTGGGTATGGATTATTCCGCTATATGGTAATCGTACCAGTGTTGGTATTGTTGCCGATCCTGCGTTACATCCATTTGATGAATACAATAAACTGGACAAGGCGCTGGATTGGATTCGGAAAAATGAGCCACAGTTTGCCAAAGACCTTGACCAGAATTTGGATAAGATTCTAGATTTCAAGGTCATGAAGCATTTTGCTCACGGTTCTGGCCAATTGTACAGCACAGACCGATGGGCTGTGGTAGGTGAGGCAGGATTTTTCCTCGACCCATTCTATTCGCCTGGAACCGACTTCATTTCCATGGCCAATACATGGGTAAGCGACCTCATTTTGCGAGATCTAGAAGGCGAAGACACTTCTCTACGTACCAAAGTATATGCTGAGGTGCACCGTGCCATATTTGAGAATTGGCTTCCTATCTATGAGAACAGGTATCCTCTTTGGGGCCGCACTCAGACCATGGTTGCAAAAATCTTTTGGGATTGGGGGGCATACTGGAGCATCAACACCCTATTGTTCGTCAATCATGGACTTACTAACATCACCCTGCTCCGCAGAATCTCTGCAGGTCCAACATCGCTGCTTCAACGTTATGGAGAATTGAGCAGAAGAATGCAGGATCTTCTTTCTGAATTCGGGGCATATGACACTGCCGACATCACAGAACGCTACACAGACCCCTTCGATCTCGCATTTCTTCGCAGATTTCAAGAAGATATTGTTGAGAAACAGGTGGAAACAGATGTGCTCCTCAACAAGTTGCATGAAAACATGAAGGTGCTTGAAAAAATAGCTGCCGAAACATTCCGATTGGCAAGTCATCAGGCGTTCGGCACATCATTAGAGATGCTTGTAGATCCCTACACCATGACTCTTGATTCCACCAAAAAACTCGAAAGCCCGAATAGTGTATCGTTGGAATGGGATGCCTATGTGGCCGGTGAAATGCGCCATATGTGGCTTTACCCACTGCCCACGGAAGCCATGGCATAATGGATACGGACATTATTGCGGAGCGGGTGAATCGGGTGGTGACCACCTTTCAAGCGGCACGCACCATGTCCGAATCCACAGGTATTTCGCCAGAACTTGGAGGTTTGCTGACCAATTCAGATGAATACTTCAGATCGGTAGCATATGAAGGTGCGGCCATGGGCCTCGCTATCAGAGATCTTTCTAATGGAGTTTCGAGAAGTGGCTTTCCAATTTGGTCTTCGTTTCTGGAATACCACGCTGCTGAGCATGCCTTGCAGGTTCACATAGGACTTGGATGGGCCTTGGCCGAAAAAATGGAGTTGGTGTCCTTGGCGCATGGTCTAGCCGATCGCAATTCCGTTATTGATGGATATGGCTATTATCACGCTCTGTTTTTCCGGAGATCCACCATTCGAACCCAAAGCATTCCTGCCCAAATAGGCTTGGATCTGCTACCTTATTTCGATCGCGGAGTAGGTCGTAGTCTTTGGTACATCAGCAAAGGAGACCTGGATATTCTTCAAAAAATGGTCAGTGCATTCACGGATGAGCGAAAGCCACACCTATGGCTGGGCATCGGAATTGCCGCTGCTTACGTGGGTGGTTGCACTGACGGTCAATTGACTGATCTGTATCAAACTGCTGGCCCGTTTAAACTGGAGCTGTTGAAAGGCGGCAACAGGGCATTGACAAGCCGAATGAAGGCGGGAACAGCACTTGAAGACGCGGAGAGGGCCTGTTCGTTTTGGGCCAATTAAGGCCAACTACTTACCACCTTCTGAAATGATATTCTCTGGATTCACTTCGCTGCGTGCATTCTCCATCTCGGTACGATAGAGGCCCTCTGAGATGATAGCCGTTCCCTTGTAATAGAATGTTTCTCCCCAACTGTGTGTGATGCGTTGAAAAGTGGTTTTAACGCCATAGATATCGGCAATAGTAGTGACAACGGTCTTGTTCGGTTCGACCGTAGTCATCTCTCGAAGAGAGTTGACCTTTCGCTGTTCGCGAACTCGTGCAATC
>JBFYQB010000225.1:0-5319 GCA_041302955.1 Flavobacteriales bacterium | reverse complement strand
TCGGTGATTGCAGCCGCCATCAGCTTCGACCCGTTGAGACGAACATGATGCCCACTTGGAGTGGTCTCAAAACCAAGGTCCCAAATGGTCTTCACGTGCTCGCTCACATTCAGTCCTGTTTCGAGATTGAAGTAAATGCTGTAGCGGTAGTCGGCTCCCATAGTGACCTGTTCAGTCTGCACTTCGCCCGGTTCGTGGGGCGGAACAGGAATCTCGCCCATGTCGCAGCCGATAAGGAAGATGGGAATTAGAAAATGGAAAATGGAACCGACCGAAGGGAGCTCACTGCTCTTGCAGTAAAATCGTACATATCCGAGAAGGCCTACTCTCGTCCATCGCCCTTCGTCTCTCGTCCCTTTTTCTTTCATCGTTTAAGTTTTATCCCAATGTTCAGCTTCAACCCCATGAACACTGTGCGACCCCACGCCACAGGCACCGAACTGGCTCCCGCGGAATGCGTACCACCTCCACCAACGCTGGAATTCACCTGTTGCACATCGAGCAGGTTCTTGGCACCCGCGCTCCACGTGATGCGACCTTTCCACAGGGTCTTGCTGATGGTGAGGTCGAGCAGATGATAGGCATCCTGCTGGCCGATAATCACATGGCCTTCGCTGTCGGTGAGGTAGGTGGGCAGTTCGCCAATGAAGTTGTAAAAGAGCGAGATGTTGAGTTTCCACGGCTTGATGTCGTAGCCCAAAGCTGCACGGAATTCTGGCGAGAAACTGAACATGGGCGCGGCCATGGAATCTGACAGCACATTGTAGCGACCTACGTAGGCCGTCCCGAGGTCGGCTGTGAAATGATGGTACCTGAGGTGAAGGTTGAGTTGTGCACCCACGGTTCTGTAGAGGCCGACATTGATATAGGTGTATTGCTGCGTCCCCGGTTTCATGCCCAAGCTGATGAGGTTGCGGATATCGTTGTAATAGCCGCCCAATTCCAACTTGAGAGCCGATTGTTCCTTCAACCATTTCCAACGGATGTTGAGGGTGATGTTGTCCGAATCCTCAGCCTTGAGGTCGGGATTGCCCGTGATGTTGTGGTTGATGTCCACAAAGTCGAAGTGCAGTTCTTTGAGCGATGGCGAGCGGAATCCCCGTGCGTATGATGCTCGGATGGTGAACTTGCCCACTTCATAGCGAATGTGCAGCGATGGCGTGGCTGGCGCGGCATAGGCCGAGTTATAGCCCCAACGCACTCCGGGGCGCAGGGTCAGTTTCTCCACAGGCGCATATTCCAACGAACCGAAAAAGGCATAGTCGCCAATGGTCTGCTGCCCCGTGGCGATGCGTCTGCCGTGGGCGGTCTCCACATTGATGTCATACCCCACCTCATAGTTGAGCTTGGCGCCCACTTTGGCACGGGCCAAGGTGCCACGGCTCATCCAGAGAGAAAAACGGGATGTGTCCTGATCCTCGGCATTGGTGCTCAACTGGCCTTCGAGGGTAGTAAGGTCGCGGAAATAGGTATTCTTTATCCGCTCAAAATCGTTGTAGGATGCAAGGATCTTCACGTGATGCTGCTGCCCGACCTTAGCATCGGCATCCAATCCACCGTTGTAGCGCGATGTGCGGTAGCTGTCGTCAAAGGCACTGGTCTGGAACGGGGCGCGTGGCAATCCACGGTTGGTTATGTTCTCGAAGAACACATCCCCATAAGCGCGCAATGACCACTGCTTGCGGATGAAGCGGTACTGCACCTGCCCGAATCCCTGCTCTTTGGGTTTCCAACTGCGGTAGCGCGAGCTGTCGGCCACGGTCTCCGCAGGGAAGGCGAAGAACGATTGACCCGCACTCCATCCTCCGAAATAATTGCGCCCACCACTGACACTGAACCGATGACTGCCCCTACTGAGACCTATGCGGGCATCGGTGTTGTACTGCCCCACGCTTTCGTAGTAGCCGTTCCATTCCAGTTGCAGGTCATCTACCTGATCCTTTTTGGTGATGAGGTTGATGGTGCCTGCCAGCGCGTCCGTGCCATAGTTCACCGATAGCGGGCCTTCTACGATCTCGATGCGCTCTATGGTGTTCATGTTGATCTGACTCAGGTCGATGTTGCCATCCAAGCGACCGATCATGGGCACACCATCGATCAGAATTTTCACGTTCTGCCCAGAGATGCCCTGCATGCTGAGGCCGCTGCCAAGGATGTTGTCCTGCGAGATGCGCATGTTGGTCTCCTTTTGCAGCACATCGCGCAGGGTGACGGCCGCTAGCGCCTCTATGCGCTTGCGGTCGATGACCTTGGTGCTATGCACGGCCTTGTCGGTGCTGGTGGGTGCGTATTGCGCTGTGACCACCACCTGCTCCAGCGCAAAGGGATCGGGCATGAGACGGATGGTGATGGGCGCATTGGCATTCACGGTATCGACCTTGGTCTTGAAACCGAGATAGGTCGCACGGAGAATGAACCGAGGATGTTGTTCGGTGAATGAGGAAGGAATGGTAGTCTTTCCATCCATGTCCACCAGCATGGTTATTTCGCTTTGGCCCTGCATTACTTTGAAAATGACATGAGCAGAAGGCAACGGTTTTCCAGTATCATCGAGGATGGTGATGGTGGTCTGGGCCATCATAACAAATGGACTCAGCAGGATCAGTGCAAGACAGCACTGGACGATATGACGGAAGACGGTTCTCATTTGTCGCCACACTCCAACATTCCTTCTTCCAATAGTGCCTCTGCCTGCAATTGCAGTTCCGCACAATCCAGTAGTTCCACCAATTGGCGCATCTCGTGGGGAAACAGGCTCACATAGAGCCCTTCGTGCGGAGTGCGGATAAGAATGCGCTGATCTTCTACACATTCCTGCAGGTCATGCCACATGAGCCGGATGGACGCTGCAAGGTTCTGAAAGCCCGTCCAACTCAACTGCGTTAAGATATTGCCGAAAGTGAGTTGCAGCAGTCCGCAATCGCATTTCACCACATGGCCGTATGGACATCGGTAAACAGTCTCGTTTTGTTTGCCCAATGAACTCATCATGCGTTGGGTTGTCCTTTCTCCAAGGCGATCAGTTTAGGTACCAGCACCCTTTCTTCTATCAATTCGTGAACCCTTAGATCCTGCTCCAGGCTCTTGAGCTGTTGCAGTAGGATGTGGCAGGGAGACAACCGCCTTTCGGTGTTGGCATAGCCGCGCAACGCGTGGCGCACCTCTCCCAGACTGTTGTTAAGGTGCTTGTGGCCCACAAGGAATTTCTCTGAGGCATACCCATTGAAAGCCCTGTCGATGCTTCGTCCATTGGCACGGGCGTCATGTAGTGCCAAGGCATATGGGAAAAGCAATGTCTCCTCTTCAGTAAAATGAAGCAGCAGTTCTTGACGATAGGCATTCACAAAATCGTGGAGCAACAGCATCAGCGCCTTGATCATAGGGTCGGATTGCAGCAGATGATGCACCAATTGCAGTGTTTCGGGCAGGCGTTTCTCTCTATAACTGATATGCGACCGTTGCAGGTAGTCCACCAACGTGGGAATATCATAGTGCATGAATTTGGCATAATCATGATCGTCCGGCCCTAGGAAAGCCTCCATTATGTTGGAAAGGAACTGTGGCGCCATCCGCACCTCTGTTTCAATCTCCACCAACGAAAGGTCATATTTTTCGGCAGGAATCCTGAATCGCAATAACGCATGATGCACGTTCGGGTCCATCTGTAACAGGGCTGCTGGGGTCTGCTGGTGAAGTGCCATGGGAAGGTGTTGTTTAGATGAACTAGAGATGGGTGGCTGAGGGTCGGAACAACTTGGCCGACCGCGATATCCGCTGCCAAGTGCCTTTTTCCAACGAATCTGATATGATATCCAGTACCGACCCCGTTGGGCAAAGCAGTCGGCACCACACCAAGGGATAGCGCACTGTGACGAGCACCGAAGCCAAGGCCACGAAGAACCATGCTGAGCGCAGATTCATCCCGAACAGATCAGGGAACGGCTCGAAATTGCCCCAGTCACGCAGCCCGACCAGCACACCCACGATGAGCACCAAAGCGATACCGTTTCGGGTGCGCCCCACCCATTTGGCGGAGATGGGCAGATTGGAGGTCATTTTTTTTGGGGTGATGCGCAAGGCCAACCGCTGTGCATTGCCGAAGGGACACACGTACTTGCAATAGGTGTTCTTGCCCCAGATGGCGCCCAACAAGGTGAACAGTGCATAGAGCCCCACCAGCGAAGACACCGATGTGCCCACAAACGGATGGATGAACGAAACGTAGGTGAATGAATTGTTGAGGAAGATGCCGATGTAGGCCACCGATAGCAGGCTGAGGATGAGCATGCCACGCTTGCTCTTGCGCCAGCGTTTTTGAAATCCATAGGCGAACATCAGCCCGATGACGATGATGTGCAGCACCCAAAGTCCATCGAGTTCGGCACTGAGGTGGAAGGGTTTCAACTCATCCACCTCGGTGTGGTCGGACAGGGGTTGAGGGGTGGCATGGGCAATGAGCGCAGCAGCCGTAGAGGCGATGGCCTCGGAGGTGAGCGTTGCCCCAGACACCGCATCAACGGTATGCCCGCCCGATAGCCGAAGCCCGTTCATCTGGTCGTAGAACCCATGCTGGACAATGCGCCTCAGGTAGCTCTCTGTTTCCTCGGAGGCCACATGATGCACCGCATGCAGCGTGCCATCTTCGCGGATCAGTACGCCCACATTCACCTCGCCCGCATAGCCACGGATGCCCTCGATCAGCCCTTTGCTTTCGAGATAGATGAGCTTGCCACCGTTGTCGGCCAAGGCAAATGCCATGTCGCCAGATGTTTCTGTGCGGATGTTGGAAAGGCCGTCCTCCAGCTTGGCGAGATGTTCGCGCATCTCTGCGACACGGGCCTGCACATCGTGTTCCTGTTCTGGGGCGGTCACCATTCCGAATGTGGACGAGGAATCTCGCTCCCTCACCATCAGTCCATGACCGAAACCGTGGGTCTCAGCATCGCCAATGGTCGAGAACTCGGAGGCTGCCTTGGGGTCGTGCTCGCCTACCAGCTTCGGAATGGCAAACTCAGAGAACTGCGCCTCCAAGCTGATGGCCTCGGCCAATTGTTGCAACGGCCCATTCACCCAGAAATAGAGAAAGAACCCCGCCACTATTGCAGTAGCGAGAATCTTCTTCCATTCTTGCGTTATGAATTGAGCAATCATTTTCAGACCGATTGATTTAACCACAGAGGACACGGAGAGGACGATGCATGAACCGTGACCGTCATCAGCTAATTATCAGATCGAGCAATTAGCAAATTACAATGCAGCCTTGGTCTGCCGGGTGATGTCCACTACCCATTGGTTCACGTTGGCATCGGGAAGGATGGC
>JBFYQB010000224.1:0-3897 GCA_041302955.1 Flavobacteriales bacterium | reverse complement strand
GTGTTTTTCGGTGGAATTTCTGTAGGCACATAGGCAAGTCCATAGCGAGGATCAGTCATCTCACCGAGCGTAAGGTTCTCCCACTTGATGGTCGAGCGCCTCCAACCCATTTCCAGTGCAGGGCTTATTACCAACTTCCCATTGAAGAGTCTGAAAACCGGGGCGTAGGTCGCACCAAGGGAATAGCGTTCCAATGTTCCTGCTGAATTATCATAATGAAAATTGACCCCTATCCCTCCCCTGAATGGCCTCACATATTGATCGAACGAAGCGTTGACTGTTTGATAGCCCCCTGAAATGTTCGGCCATTGATTCCTGTAGGATGCTGCGAAACGCGTGCATCCATCATATCCTGCAAATGCGGGGTTCAGATAGATGGGTGTACTAAGGTATTGGGTGAAATGCGCATCCTGCGCCTTACAGATCAGGGCTGTGATCATCACTACCAATACGACAACTACCGTTCTCATCCCCATCAAACTGCACAGATGCCTGACAAATGTACCGGTTGAGAATGGAGGTGATCCTTCGCGCTGCCTCTCAAACATCCGACTTCGCACTACTCACGGACATGATCATATTTATCAAGCTACCTCTGTGGGTTCCACGGACATAGTTGGGAATATCAAACCACCTCCGTGGGTTTCACAGACGCATTCAGGAATATCAGACTGCTTCCGTGGATTCCACGGGCGTAGTTGGGAATATCAAACCGCTCCTGTGGGTTCCACAGACCCATTTTGGAAAACACAAATCCAGTAATGACGGAGGTTTCAGCACGTTGTGGTCCGATAGGCAGTTTCTGGAAAAAGTGAGCCGAAAGGATAATTTCTTCTGCCCTTAAGGCGGATTGCCGAACTCGGTAGGAGTTGGCCCCAGATGTGTATCGCGTGAAATCGGTCGCCCACCGCTCCCTCCCTATATTTGCGGCCTTACCCACCGCCCTATGAGTTCCAAGCTGCATTTTCAGAACACCATCACCCACCGCAAGGAGGTATTCGAACCCCTCAGCCCGCCCCATGTGGGCATGTATGTGTGCGGCCCCACGGTGTATGGCGATGCGCATCTGGGCCATGCCCGCTCGGCCATCACCTTCGATGTGGTGTTCCGCTACCTGCGCCATCTGGGCTACAAGGTGCGCTACGTACGCAACATCACCGATGTGGGCCATTTGGAGAACGATGCCGACCACGGTGAGGACAAGATAGCCAAGAAGGCCCGCCTCGAGCAGTTGGAGCCCATGGAAGTGGTGCAGTATTTCAAAGACCGCTATCACCGCGACATGGATGCGCTGAACGTATTGCGCCCCAGCATCGAACCGCAGGCTTCGGGCCACATCATCGAGCAGATCGCCATGACGGAGCAGCTCATCGCCAATGGCTTTGCCTATGTGGCCGATGGGTCGGTCTATTTTGACGTAGAAAAATTCAGCAAGAGCCACCACTATGGCAAGCTGAGCGGCCGCAAGACGGACGAACTGCTCAGCACCACCCGCGACCTCGAAGGTCAGGAAGGCAAGCGCAGCCCCTTGGATTTTGCCCTGTGGAAACAAGCATCGCCCGAACACATCATGCGGTGGCCTTCGCCTTGGGGCGAGGGTTTTCCGGGTTGGCACATCGAATGCTCGGTGATGAGCCGCAAGTATCTGGGCGAGACCTTCGACATTCACGGGGGCGGTCTCGACCTGCTCTTTCCTCATCACGAATGTGAAATTGCCCAGAGCGTTGGCGCCACAGGTCATGAGCCTGTGCGCTACTGGCTGCACAACAACATGATCACCCTCAACGGGAAGAAGATGGCCAAGTCGTTGGGCAACACCATCATGCTGCATGAGTTTTTCAGTGGGAAGAATCCCCTGCTGGAAAAGGCCTACGACCCGATGACCATCCGGTTCTTCATCCTACAGGCGCACTACCGCAGCACACTGGACTTCGGAAACGAGGCATTGCAGGCGGCCGAGAAAGGATTGACCAAGTTGAAAAATGCACTTGGTATTTTCAATTCGGAACTTCACCTCGCTTGGAGCAAAGAAATTACCTCACTGAACGCGCGCTCTTTAGATTGGCAAGAACGGTTGAAGGCGTGCATGGACGATGACCTGAATACTGCTCAGACCATCGCGGTTCTCTTCGAGATGGCAACCTACGTCAATGCATTGAAAAACGGACAGGAGAAAGAAGTTCCAAGTCAATTGGAGTTTGCGCAAACAGCAAGCCTTTTTGCTCAATACTTCGATAACGTTCTTGGCCTTAATGCTGGTACTGACACAGATGATCGCGCCACCGAAGTGCTTGACGGAGTGGTGAACCTACTGCTCGACATGCGCGTGAAAGCCAAGGCCGATAAGGATTTCGCAACATCAGATGGTATCCGGAACGCGCTGAAAGAGTTGGGCATTACCGTGATGGACGGCAAGGATGGCAGCGATTGGTCTTTGGAATGAGCGGTCACAGGTCACAGGCGACAGGTTACAGGAAACAGGAAACGGTATTCGGGTCAATCGGTCTGTGGCAATTGTTAATTGCTCATTGCTCATTGCTCATTGGATTTAGCGGTTGTTCGCCCAGCTACAAGGCCGAGGTGGATGCCATTGTGCTGAAACCCGCGCCTACCTTCCAAGCTGATTCGGCCTATGCTCACCTCGCTACACAAGTAGGTTTCGGGCCACGGATTCCCGGCACGGAGACCCATGCCCGCTGTGGTGATTTCCTTGTTTCGAAACTGAGGCAGTATGGGGCCACCGTGGCCGAGCAGCGCGATTCGGTCACTGTCTTTGAAGGCAACCGCCTGCCGATGCGAAACATCATCGGTTCTTTTTTCCCAGAGAAGAAGGACCGGATACTGCTGGTGGCCCACTGGGATTCTCGGCATGTTTCGGATGAGGATAAGGAACATTACAACGAGCCGATAGCGGGTGCGCACGATGGTGCCAGCGGGGTGGCAGTGCTGCTCGAAGTGGCGCGTCTATTGGGTAAGCAACAGCCGAATGTGGGTGTCGATATCATCCTTTTCGATACGGAGGACCAAGGCCGCACGTGGCAGCAGGGCGACCCCAAGGATCCGGAGTTCTTCTTCTGCATGGGTGCGCGGCATTGGGTCAAACAGCCACATGTAGCGGGCTACACGGCACGCTATGGCATTCTGCTCGACATGGTGGCAGCCAAGGACGCGGTGTTCACATTGGAGCAGATCTCCATGCACCATGCCGCCCCGCAGATGCGCAATGCATGGGCCATTGCCCATCGGTTGGGGCATGAGGAGCAGTTCCCGTTCAACCTCACACGGCAGATATTGCACGACCATTATTACATCAATAACGAAGCGGGCATCCCCACCTTCTCCATCGTGCAGCACGACAACACGACCCGTTCGGGCTATGGTGCGTATTGGCACACGCACAACGACAACCTTGGCACCATAGACCGCGGCACCATGCAGGCCGTGGGCGAAGTGGTGGTGCAGGTGCTCTACAACGAGGAGTAGGAGATTCTCTCAAGTTCGGGGCGTTGGCATTGGGTTTCCGCACCCGCATCCGAAATGCCGACAGCTTGACAACCTCCGTCCCCCTTTGCCTAATTTAGCCCCCCCAAATCCACCCCCTGTGCCTGACTGCCTCGTCATTATTCCCACCTACAACGAACGTGAGAACGTGGAGCGCATGGTGGACACCGTGATGGGCCTCGCCAAGCCTTTCCATCTGCTGATCGTGGACGATGGTTCGCCCGATGGCACTGCCGCCCTGGTGAAGGAGAGGATGAAGCAGCACCCCGACCGCATCTTTATCGAGGAACGGAAAGGAAAACTCGGACTGGGCACGGCCTACATCCATGGATTCCGTTGGGCATTGAAGCGCGACTATCAGTTCGTCTTCGAGATGGACTGCGATTTTTCGCACAA
>JBFYQB010000223.1:0-4797 GCA_041302955.1 Flavobacteriales bacterium | reverse complement strand
CACGAAGGTAGCCATCCTTGGGGCAAAGAATCGGCATGCCGATCAAAAGCTTGAAATGTCCGGGTGCTGAACACGGGGCGGATGGAGTGGCATGCAGAAAAGGATTGCAGGAGACGCTAAGTGGTGGTGTGAAAGGCAAAGCCCCCGATGGACGATGGTCCATCGGGGGCTTTGCGCTGTGGTGGTATTGTTTGCCTCAGGGCATTGGTGGTGGCGGAGGAGTTGGCTGAAGGGCGAAGTCCTGCGTCTCATTCTGCGTGGGTTGGAGGGTGATGGAGCGGTTCTGAAGCATGAAGCCGGTTGCGGAGGCGGTGATGCTGGCAGGTGTGGCGACCGTGGGAGAAGGAACATCTGTGGTGTAGATGCCTGCGGCCCCTGTGGTGGCAGTATAGGTAAGGGTGCCGACCGTGATGACGACCGTGGCGCCTGTGACGGGCGTGAGCAGGACCGCATGGGTGATGATGCCCGAGATCTTGATGGTGGGAACGGAAGGGGGTGTTGGTGTGCCGGTGCCGGGGCCTCTGCGGTCGATGATGATGCGGGAGCTCTGATAGCCGAGGTAGATGTCGGGCTGGGAGGAGCGGAGGGCGAGCATGAGGGGGTCGAGGATGTCGCGGAGATAGTCGTTGGTCTGCTTGAAGAGATTCTTGAGCTGTGCCGTGAAGACCTTCTTGGAGACCTTTGCAGAACGTGGGCCGGGAACGAGCGGTTCGTAGGCGGTCATGGCGGTCTGCCATGCGGCAAGGGTTGTGGCGAGGATGCCATAGTCTGCAAGGGCCACACTGTTGTCGACAATGATCTGATAGCGGTGCTGGCAGAAAGCAATGATGGTGTCGTCCTTGACCTTCTCTATATCCCATTTGGTGTAGTCGAACTCTGCCGCGAGGGTGTTGTTTGACTGAAGGCGTGCCCAAACGAGTGCAGCGGTCATGTGGTCGAAGGCGAGGGTGTCGAGGGCGGAGCGAAGGTTGGCCTTATCTGTTGCGATGCCTGTTATGTTGCCCGACTGCGCGGATGCGATGGCGTTGATGGCCGTGATGCGGGTGGCGTGGAGACCGAAGGCGGCAGCACGTGCGGGGACGGCATCGAGGACGAGCGCATTGCTGGTGTGAAAGGCTTTTACGACAAGGAACATGTCGAGGTAGTTGGACTGTACATCTGTCATGACGGTAGTTTTTAGGTGGGTTTTTGATGAACTGTGGGATGAAATTGGGAGAGAAAACAGAAGGCCCGACATGAAACAAGGTATCGGTGTGAAATAAATTCCGGGTTCTGACCTTAGGCGAACCGATCAGAACATATGGTGATACATGGGTGGCCAATAGCGTAACAGGGCCAACCAATAGTGTAACAGGGGTGGCCAAGCGTGTAACAGGGCCAACCAATAGTGTAAGAGGGCCAGCCAATAGTGTAACAGGGCCAATCAAAAGTGTAGGAGGGCCAGCCAATAGTGTAACAGGGGTGGCCAATAGTGTAAGAGGGCCAATCAAAAATGTAGGAGGGCCAGCCAAGAGTGTAAGAGGGCCAACCCATAGTTTAACAGGGGCAGCCAAACATGGTTGAAACGCAACCAAGCGTGGTTAAAACACGGCCACAAGTCTATGTGGACGTATCAGAAATATCTTAAAATGGAGTTACGTAAATAATAGGCATTGGTGATGACGGTATGGAATTACTATTTTCGTTTGTCGGAGGACGAAATGGGCGGGCGTATTCCTATTTGAAATATCAACCTTTAATACCACCTATCATGTTCAAATTAGATCTGGACCGCCTGGTGCGGCTGAGAGGCAAAAGCAATGTAATTGATTATCTGGTGAAGGAGGGTAAGTTTTCGCGCTCGGTGGCGCGGAGGCTTGCAGACCCGAAAGCGAAGAGCTGGCGACCAGAGCATCTGCTGCGGCTTTGCTTACTGTTCAAATGCGACCCGAACACGCTGATCGTTTATGTGGGTAGCGATCCGTTTCTTGCGGCAGTGTCGGCACAGGAACAAAAAGTGAATGTGGTGAGCTTTGACAGCCTGCTGAAGGATATGTCTGCGAAGGAACTTGAGGCGATCTATAAGATGATCCTGGGCCTGCGGGACGGGAGCGTGGGGTAAGGTTCCGGCTGCCGTGAGCCATTAAGCTTCGAGCCGCTAGCAACGAACCTTTAGCGATAAGGGGTGGGAATGGTGGGCGGTGGCGAAGGGGAAGGTTGTGCGAAGGGGAATATGCGAAGGGCTTCACCCCTCGCATTGATGTGGCGCCCTTATGTTACTGCGTTCCGCAGTGAGCTCCCTGCGGTCGGTTCAGCGCTATGTAGCAGGGAAAAGCAACCAAAGTTTGGTGGGCTGGAGCCCACCGAATAAAACGAACGAGGGAAAGACCCTCGCTCGGGCGGGGGGGTAGGCCAGCCCATCGGCAAAACTCAGTAAAAGCGCTCATGAACAACCCGAACCAGCGAGTCGCTGGTTCAGATATATTTGCATCCGCAAAGTCAAGAATGCGTTGAGGCAATTGTTCGTCATAGTGGTGTTGATCGGGGTTTTGTTCCAAAGCTTCAGTAGACTGACGATATATGTCGGCTTCGAGTTGAACCGTGACCATATTGCCAAGTTTCTCTGCGTGAAGAAGGATGTGGAGAACAACCATTGCAAGGGCAGTTGCCATCTGAAAAAGAAACTGGCCGAGGCCGAAGAGCAGGAAGAGCGTCAGGTGCCGGGCCAACAGAAGGAGATTACGGTACTTCTGTTCTGCGCTGCGCTTACTACCAATGGGTTTGAGAATATGTTGAGCGATGCAAACCGCAGTGTGTTCGTGCCGTGGAGCAATGCAGACTATGCCTCCCCATTCCTTTCAGGGCGGCTGCAACCGCCTGAGTGCGCCTGAATAGGAGAGGTCCAGGCCAGTTCATTTTTTCCGTGCATGGCATGGAATGCAAGGTCTATTTCTCTCGCCACATAGTGTTTCGTGATTCCTGTAAGGGATGAACATCGGTACATGTTGCCCTTGGGCATCTGTGCCTGTGCGGTGTCTTGTGCACCGTATATGTGGAGTTCAGCGACCACTTGAAAAAACGGGCCTGTCCTGCTCAGGCATTCACAGCAGGTAAGGCCGCATTCGGCCGAAATATCCAATGAATTCAACATGTCATAACATGCATACCATACCAACATTCTTAAGGGGCCTGACCGTCACGGCAGCGATGCTCCTGATCACCACTGTTTCGGTGCTTGCCCATTTCGGGGCACGTTCGCCCTTGGGAGGAACAGTGAGCACTTCCATTACTTACAACGGCATCGTTTATCTGGGAACAGAGGAAGGCGGTGTTTTCGAATCCACCAACGATCAGTTGGTCGCTTGGAGAGCGCGTCCTGTGGGGCTGCTTTCGGGTAAGATCTCTGCATTGGCCCATAGCGGCAGTTACCTTTTTGCTGGCACGGCCGATGACGGTGTATACATTTTCACTGGCTTTGTGGGTGCGGACAGATATTGGAACCGTGTAAATAACGGCCTCAGCAACCTTCAAGTGAAATCGCTGGTAGCGGTGGACACTATCACCGTGCTGGCAGGCACCAATGGTGGAGGACTTTACAAGACCACGGATAAAGGCGCAACATGGAACGCTGTGAACGATGCGCTCATCAACGGTGAAGTTGTGACAGGTCTTGTAAAGGCCGGAGACCGGATCATTCTGACCACGTTGAATGGTGGCGTGTTCATTTCTGACGATGCTGGAAACACATGGGCGGATTTCAATGATGTGAACACGTTGGATATCACTGGAACAACAGCGCTTTCTTACAACGCTACCACAGATGAACTTTTGGTACTGAACGGGAACGGACTTTTCGTCACCACTTCTGCATCTACGGCGGGAAGTGCAATCTACAGTACGGCACAGACAGGACTTCCAGTAGGTGTCGAGATACGTGCCCTATCCAATAATGGTACAGCATGGTTTGTTGCCACCAACAATGGTGTGTTTGGCACTGCGGCTGCTTCCATCCTTTGGTTGGCTGCCAACACAGGTTTCACATCGGTGGATGCCACTGCCGTTGTGGCCTTGCCCGCTACTGTGGTTGCCAGCATCAACAAACTGGGGGTTTACAAAGCCGATGCTATCACCCTTACTTGGGAACTCAATAATACAGGGTTCAACAATAAGGTGACCCATTCCGTTGCGGCCTCTGGCGATGCATTGGTGGTTGCCGTGACCGAAGATGGCATTTTTGTCAGCACAGCCACAGGCACTGCTGTTTCTTACGTTAAAGCCAACACTGGCCTGACAGACAGTCTCAATGTGAACGATGTCATTTTTGCGGGAGACTACCTTGTAGCAGCAACCACCAACAATGGTGTTTTTCTGAGTAGTGATTTTGGGGCAAATTGGTCGCCTATCAATGATGGGCTGGCCGACTACAATATCGCGAAGCTGTTCTTTGCCAATGATAGGATCTACGGCATTTCATCTGCTGGAGTGGTCTATATCACTGACCTAAACACCACTGGTTGGTCTGCCTTGCAGAATGGTCTGCCTAACGGTGTGGTGGCCACATCACTAGCATTCCAAGGGAATCGGATTCTCGTTTCCACATTGGGCGATGGCGTATTCGCCAAAGACCATTTCGGAACTTCATGGACGGCTTTCAACACAGGTCTTACCAACTTGAACGTGACCTCGGTGACTGCCTCGGCAGGTAAGTTCTATGCTGGTACGGATGGCAACGGAGTGTTTGTTTCTGATGTGAACACCGATAGCTGGAGCGCCACAGCAGTGACCTCTATCGACCACACCACTATGCTTGGTCTGGAC
>JBFYQB010000222.1:0-3549 GCA_041302955.1 Flavobacteriales bacterium | reverse complement strand
GCCATCGAACAAGGGGTTGCGCTCGCAATGCAGAAAGGTGATGTCCGGCAGCAATCTGCGCATCACGTCCTGGCCTGAGCCATACATGGCATCGTAGGCGAACTGCATCTTTGTATTGCGCAGCAAATCGAGATCGAAAGCCTGCTCCACCTTGGCCACATACATGGATTCGAGGTCGGCATCCTTCAACCGGCCATTGGCGCGGTAATGCTCCAGATGCACACTGCTGAGCTCAACGCCCGACCATTCTGTGATGCGCGACTCTATGGCCTTCACATCCTGCTCCAGAAGCGGGCCGCCAAAGTTGCCTTTCAGTTTGAATCCATTGTATTCGGGAGGGTTGTGGCTTGCAGTGATAATGATGCCGATGGCCGTTTCGAGCTCTTTGGCGGCCAATGATACCATGGGTGTGCTCACAGGGCCATGGGCCAGATGCACGGTGAAGCCTTCGTGCAGGAGCACCTTGGCAACCGTCTCGGCAAAGAGCTCCCCTGCAAAACGACAGTCGTGCCCCACCACCGCCACCTTGGGCATCTTGCTCTGAACAACCCAGCGGGCAGTGGCCGATGTGACACGGGCCACATTCTCTACAGTGAATTCATCGGCAATAATGGCGCGCCAGCCATCCGTACCGAATTTGATAGACGTGTTCATGTGTTTTGTTTGACGGTGAAATTAGGCCGTTGTTCAGGGATGATGGCGGCAAAAAGCAGCCCCCTTGCACTATTTGAATACCTGCCGCTTGTTCAGATACCGCTGAAATGCACGTGCGTTGGCCATCTGTTCGGTATAGGTGGTAGCAAATGCATGGCGGCCCGAGCCATCGGCCTTGGCGCAGAAGTAGATGTAGGTATGCGTTTCTGCACTGAGCACGGCATCAATGGCCTTTTGATCGGGAAGGCAGATAGGTCCTGGTGGAAGACCCTTGTACTTATAGGTATTGTAGGGCGAATCTATCTCCTTGTGCTTGTGCAATACGCGTCTGGCCTCGAAGTCGCGATTGGCGAACACCAATGTAGGGTCGGCCTGCAGGGGCATTCCTATGCGCAGACGATTGAGATATACACCGGCCACTACAGGCTGCTCGGCCCTGAAATTGGTCTCTTTCTGCACGATGGATGCCAAGATGCTCACCTCGCTCTGGCTCAATCCCAGCTTTTTGGCCTTGGCCTTGCGCTCATCTGTCCAGAACTTCTTGTATTCCTTGGCCATCTTGTCCACAAACTCCGTGGAACTCGTGTTCCAGTAGAACTCGTAGGTATTGGGCATGAAGATGGTGGGGAAGGTCTCCGGCTCCAATCCATAGGTCTCGGTGAAGGTGGGGTCGTCCATCACATCCATCAGTTCTGCCGAATCCAATTCGAGCAGACCGCCCACCTTGCCGGCCAATTCCTCTCGGAGACGAATATTGTTAAACGTCACTTTTACAGGCGTTTGCCGTCCTGACCTCAACAGAGAGATGAGGTCCTTGTTGTTCATACCTGTGCGCAGCAGATAGCGGCCTGCCTTCACATTCTTGGTGTAATTGAGCTGTTCGGACAACCACTCGAACGACTCGCGCGATGTGATGATGCCCTCCTTCTGCAGCAGATCGGCTACTTCGTCAAATGTGGCCCCTGTGGGGATATGGAAGTAGCCTTCCTCTGCCTCCATGACCACATTGGGGGCAAAGGCGGTACGGTAGAATTCGATGGCTGCGAGCACACCACCCGCAAAAATGAGAAACAGGATGACGATCAAAACCCGCTTCCACTTGGGCAATGTCTTTGCGCCTTTGCTCTTGGCTGCCATGATTCAGAAGGTGTTCATGCGTTGCATTACGGCTGCGGACTGATACCTGCTACCAAGCCGCACCCAATCTTTCAAAAGACCGCTTTCCTCAAAACCCGCAGCACGGAACAGCGCAAGACTGGCCGCATTATCGGTGGCGATGTGGCAATATACCTGATGCAGCCCGAGAATGTTGAAACAATGGTCGCACAGCACCATGAGCGCATCCTTGGCATGGCCTTGCTGCCTATCGGCCGTCTCAGCTATCAGAATGCCGATACCGGCCTTGCTGTTCTTCGGGTCGAAATCATAGATGTCGATCATGCCGATGGTTCGGCCATCCAACGTATCAATCATCATGCGCAACTGCTTGGCGGCATAGATGTCCAGCTGTGCCGATTCGATATAGTCGGCAATGACCGCCTTGGAAAACGGCTGAACCGTGGCTCCCAAGTGCCAGAGTGCGCTGTTGTTCTCGCAGGCATGGACGAAATCGAGGTCGTTGACATCCAGTGCGCGAAGACGGATTTTTTCACCCTGAAGCATAGGATCGGCAGACGCTTGTTTTGAAGTGCGCAAATGTAGCGGCAAAGGGTTGGCTGTTGCTGCGGTTCACCGTGCAAGCAACAGGAAGCAGGTCAATGCCTGGGGTGAATGCCAACTTCGTCAAACCTGTGCAGTTTGGCGAAGTCCGGCATGGCAGCCAAGCACCCCTTCCCTCCTATTTCAACCGTTCCTTCTTGCCGATGCTGTCGATCTTCAGACCTACCAGTGCAAACTTGATCCAGTTGCGCGTGCGGTCGTTGAAAAGATGGTCGATGATGCTGCTCAACATGCCGTATTTGGTCTTGGTGAACGGATACCAGTTCGGGTCGATGTTGCCGCTGTCTGCATCAATGAGCACCGATTTGGCATTGCTGAAGGTGAGCAGCCCGGCTTCGCCCTTGTAGCGGCCAAAACCACTGTTCTTGGTGCCACCGAACGGCAGATAAGGGTTGCCCTCGTTCAGCATGTGGTTGTTGATGCTCAGGTTACCTGTCTTGACGGCCGATGCCACACGCCTTGCGCGGGTAATGTCCTTGCTCCAAACGCTGCCACCCAGCCCATATTCGCTGTCGTTGGCCAATTTGATCACCTCCTGCTCCGTCTTGAATTTCATGATGGGTATCACGGGCCCGAAGGTCTCCTCCATCATCAGTTCCATGGTGTGGTCCACATTCACCACGATGGTCGGTGGGAAATGATGTGTGCCGGGTTCGCGCTTGCCTCCGCACAGCACTTTGGCGCCTTTGTCCACCGCATCCTTCAGATGCCGCTCGATGATCTGGAGTTGAAATTCGGTGGTCACGCAGCCCACATCACAATCCTCGGGATCGGTGATGTTGCGGTTGGCGTGCGATGGGCGCAACTGCTTGGTGCGGTGCACGATCATCTCCACAAACTTGTCGAAGATGGTGTCCTGCACATAGCAACGCTCCACAGAGGTGCACGACTGGCCAGCGGTGGTGAATCCGCCCCACATGATGCCATTCACCGTGCGCTCTATGTTGATGTCGTCAAACACGATGGCCGCATCCTTGCCGCCCAGTTCCAGATCTACAGGGATAAGATGATTGGCAGCCTGGGCCATTATCTTCTTGCCTGTGCGGCAGCTTCCGGTGAAATGGATCTTGTCCGGACGGGCATCTATGCAACGCTGACCGGTGATGCCTGTGCCATACACCACCTGTATCGCATCTTTCATGAAGCCGCTCTTGGCGATGATATCCTCTATCACCC
>JBFYQB010000221.1:0-8402 GCA_041302955.1 Flavobacteriales bacterium | reverse complement strand
GATAGATGGCGCGGAACCCACGCAGAAATGCCGCGCCACGGCCACCATAACGTATCTCATAGAATTCGAGATCGGTCAGGACGCCCGACCGCCTCCACATGCGGGCATAAACAAAGACGGTGAGCATGCCGGTGAGCAGAAATGCCCACCATACCCAGTTGCCCGATACTCCGTTCTTGCGGACAATGTCGGTGACGAGGTTGGGCGTGTCGGCACTGAAGGTGGTGGCCACCATGCTCACTCCCAGCAGCCACCACGGCATGTTGCGGCCCGAGAGGAAGAATTCGGCAGCGTTGTTGCCCGCAGTGCGTGCGGCCCAAAGGCCTATGGCGAGCGAAACGGCAAAGAATGCCGCAATGATGGCCCAATCGATAGTGGCGAGTTGCATGCCCGAAAAATAGAAAGATTAGGTGTTGGCCCGTAGGTAGGTGAGGAGGGAGGAAGTGCTGACCGCAAGAAGTGTTGATAGTGTTACGTGGGCTTGTTTTCTTCCCTTTGCACGAAGGGAACCTTCAGAAATAGTGACTGAAAAGGTCAGAACACCCTAAAACATGGTTTGAAAACTGGCTATCGTGGTCAGAATTCTCCAAAACGTGGTTGGAAAATTGGCTATCGTGGTTGGATTTTCTGAAAACGTGGTTGGAATTTCCAGAATCGTGGTTGGAAATTTCAAAATCGTGGTTGGAATTCAGGGTCTCATGGTCAGAATGCCCGCTCTTAACATAAGCTCCTGTAGAATAGAAGAAGTGAATGTGGCTATCGCTGAGCGTCCAGCTTACCGAACTTCACCATGTCGCCAAATACCTTCCAGAGGCTTTCGTGGGGCACGGGTGCCTCTACCTTGAAGGGTTCTTTTTTTACGGGATGTTCGAACTCGAGCGCCCGCGAATGCAGGTGGATGGAGCCATCGACATTGGACCGTGGGGCACCGTATTTCAGATCGCCTTTGATGGAGCAGCCTATTTTGCCTAGCTGTGCACGTATCTGGTGGTGGCGGCCTGTTTTGGGATGTATCTCGAGCAGCGAATAATGGTCGGACGCTGCAATGGTGCGGAAGTCGAGCTCGCAATGCTTAGTGAAGCGTTCTTCTTTGTTGAACACCTTGGTGAAGTTCTTCTCCTGATCCCTTCGCAGCCAATGGACAAGTGTGCCGCTCTCTTGCGAAGGTCGGGCTGTGACCACCGCCCAATAGGTCTTGTGCACTTCGCGGTCGGCAAACATCTTGTTCAAGCGGATAAGGGCCTTGCTTGTTTTTGCGAAAAGGACCACCCCACTCACAGGCCTGTCTATGCGATGCACCACCCCGAGGAATGCTTCGCCCGGTTTCTTATAGGTGTCGCGGATGTATTGTTTAACAAGGTCTTCGAGGCTCACATCGCCCGTGGTATCGCCTTGCACCAATAGTCCGGCAGGTTTGTTAACGGCAATGAGGTGATTGTCCTCAAATAGTATTTCGATGCTTTGTGGGGCCGACATGGGGGCGAATTTGATGAGTAGCCAATTAACCGATCAGCCAATTAGCAGGTTTGGGAACAGGCAGATTTCGAATTTGATAATCTGCGGATAGTAAAATCAATACTGCTCCTTCTTATTAGGGAAATCCTTGGAGCGCACATCAGCAATGTAGCGTTGCACGGCCATGGTCATGTCCTCGTGGAGGTTGAGGTATCTGCGCAAAAAGCGTGGACTGAATTCCTGATTCATTCCCAGCATATCATGCGAAACAAGCACCTGACCGTCCACTCCGTTGCCAGCGCCTATGCCTATTATGGGCACTTCGACCTCAGTGGCCACTTGGGCGGCAAGCTTTGCAGGCACTTTTTCGAGCACGATGCCGAAACAACCGGTGTTCTGCAGGAGATGTGCATCCTCAACCAAGCGCTTGGCTTCTTCCTCTTCCTTGGCCCTGACAGTGTATGTGCCGAATTTATAGATGCTCTGCGGGGTAAGGCCAAGGTGTCCCATGACCGGGATGCCTGCCGATAGGATGCGCTCTACGGATTCGCGTATCTCGCGGCCGCCTTCCATTTTAACGGCATGAGCACCCGACTCTTTCATGATGCGGATGGCAGATGTCAATGCTTCTTTCGAATTGCCCTGGTAGGAACCGAAAGGCAGATCGACCACTACCAGACAGCGCTGCGCACCGCGGATGACGGAGGCGGCATGGTAGATCATCTGATCCAAGGTTATGGGCAATGTGGTCTCGTGACCAGCCATGACATTGGATGCCGAATCGCCAACCAAGAGGATGTCTATGCCAGCACCATCAAGGATGCGGGCCATTGTGAAATCGTAGGCGGTGAGCATGGAGATCTTTTCTCCATTGCGCTTCATTTCCTGTAATACGTGGGTGGTGACGCGTTTCACGTCCTTGTGTACTGACATCAGTCTGGTTGCTTTTCTGCTTTTTTCACTTTTACTGGCAATGGCCCGGAGGTTGGCGCTGCGGGCTTCTGTTCTACTTTGTCGCTCTTTTCAAGTTTTGCTGCTGTTGCTGCTTTCTTTTGGGCAGGTGCGGCAGGTGTGGGAGCAGTGCCGGGTTTGAAGTTCTTCTTCTCCCATTCTTCCTGTTCCTTCATCATTTTCTTGTCCAGCAGTTCTTTCTCTATCTCGTTTTTGGTGGCGATTGAGACCTGCTTTTCGCGTTCGGCCTTTTCCTTCTGTCCCTTTGCAATGGACTTGTCGAGCAGGGCCAATTTAAGTTTGTTGTAGTTGGCGTGGGTCTGTTTTAAGGAATCGCGATACACCTGCATCTGAGATTCAAGGCGTTCGTTCTTCACCACTTCCTGCTTCAGATTCTCTACGAGCGTGAGAAAAACATCCTCATCAATGTCCACCAGCACCTGATCGCGGAATTCGGCCAGCTGGCGGTTCTGAAGGGCAAGCTTCTCATTCTCGGCAAGTAATTGACCTTTCTCTTCTTCGAGCAGGCTCACAGCCTTTATACGCTCGGTCTCACATTCGCTGATGGTCCTGTTCTTATGCTCAAGGTCGTAGCGCATTTTTGACAGCTGCTCGGCAGTTGATGTGCCCTGAGAATTCTCCACTATACGCTCTTCTTCCTTTGCAGCCTCATCCGCGGTGGAATAGACATAGAAGTAGTCGGCCTTTGCCTTGGTATTGGGGCCAATGATAAGTCCCATCTCGCCAGGGCCATAATTCGCCACATCGAATGACTGTGCGAATTTCCCATTGATATAGACATCCACTTGAGGAAGCGCCACACGCACTTCCAGTTCATTGTAATCTTCTTTGGCACGCACCAATCCTGACTTGACCCAGCCTTGTTCTTCGGCCGTTCCAGAAATAGGCCGGTAGTATGCCCCGATGAGCTGTTTGATCCTGTATTGCTTGAACTTGTTGAATTCCACCACGACACCGCCCTTGCCATCGCGCTGCGCAAGGCAGATGATACCTATGCTCTGATCAGCAGTTTCGGATGGGCCGAGTTTGACGCGGGTCATGATGCTGAAGGTGCGCATCTCATTCTTCCACTTCGTAATGAATGCATAGGCCGAAGAGAGATTGTTGCGATGCATGAACAGGTCCCCTTTGTCGGGCATGTAGAGATTCTCTACGGTGGTCATGTATGTCCAATTGTCGTTCTGATCGGAGAATTCCTCCCGCAGTTTCAGCTCGTTGTACTCCAACGCTATCGGATTCTGGGCCCAAAGGCTGGCGCAACTGATAAGGAATATGACAGATGTGGCAATCGTTCTGGCCATTCAGAAAGGTGCTTGAGAGTGAGGGAGCAAGGTTTGCAAAGCTATGAAAGGAAAAGAAAGCCGCCCAGTAAGATACTATTGTCCGAAAGAACCTCGCCATGAATGCATTGTTGGGAGCCGTGCCTCACCTTGACCGAACGGTTATCTTTGCGCGCTCAAATCACCGCTCATGCTGCGTTCCATTGTCCTGTTCATCTCTGTAAGTGTGCTTTTTCATTCGTGTTCCACGGAGTTCGACCTCACTGGACAGTATATAGACAAGGCCGTTGTTTACGGCATCCTTGACCCTGCTGGCAACCCGAATGCAGGTGGAGCGGGACATCTTTTTCGTGTGCAGAAAATGTTCCTTGGTCAGGCATCAGCCTTCGACATGGCCTTGGTGCCCGATTCATCTTATTTCAAGTATGATGAGTTGACAGTGAATCTTGTTGAGTTTGATGATAACGAAGATCTGGTGGGTGAGCGTTTTCCAATGGATACCATCTCTATCGATACGAAAGAAGAAGGCGACCCTAATGATGACGACTTCGATTTCTTTGCGCCAAAGCAGCGCCTGTACAGAAGCGACCGTAACATAGATCCTGACAAGGAATACGGAGTAGAGGTGATCAAGAAAGACCTCACTACCCAAGACACCATCTATTTTGCTGATGCGCGCACCACAGTGGTGGATCTGACGCCATTCCGTTTTGAGAATCCATCTTCCACTTCGCCTTTGGCCCAACAGATGGACATTTACAGCCAAAGCTCACAGGAGTACAAGGATTATACGCTGCGATTCAGAACGGCCAACAATGCAGCCATGTATGAGGTATGGCTGCGGTTTCATTACCGCGAGGTGATAAATGGTGTGGAGACCGCCAAGTCGATAGAATGGTTGGCTGCCAGTGTGGATGTGGCCGGTGCAGCAGGCGGACAAAGCAATCAGGTGCCTTTGAATGGCGAGTCGATCATTGCTAAGATCGGGGATCTGGTGGAGCCGAATCCTGATGCTGTGCGTATCATTGGCATTGAGCGCGACCCAGAGACCACCACCAATCGCGATCTGGATGTCATTGTGCGCATGGGGGGGCAGAGCCTATTCGATTTCTTGGAAGTGAACAGTTCTAACAATACGAGCGCAGTTCAGGACAAGCCAGTGTTCACCAATATCAACAACGGTTTGGGTCTCTTTTCATCACGCACATCTGCATCGTTTACAAATGCGCAAGGGCTGGGGGTTTATTTTCCTGCTCAGACCCTTGCAATAATTGAAAGCAGCTCCTACACCGCTGGACTCAACTTTGTAAGGGAACAGTGATCAACGGGTGAACACCCAGTTCAACTCGTCTGACAATGATTCGGTGAAGCGATAGCCGCCACCATTGAACTCCTTGAGCTTATCCGGCTCCGTTATCCGATTGCGGATGGCAAAGCCACTCATCATGCCCCGCGCCTGTTTCACATATAGAAACAGCGATTTCAATTGGCCATTCTTGTAGTCTTTGAACGTTGGTGTGATAACAGTGGCCTTCAGTTTCTTGCTGTTCACCACCTTGAAATACTCTGCCGATGCCAGGTTGATGACCAGGTCTGAACCAAGGGCATCCAATTGGGCGTTGATGCGGTCTGTCACCTCATCTCCCCAAAAGGCATACAAGTTCTTCTTTGTTCCCACTTTGAGCTGTGTGCCCATTTCCAACCGATACGGTTTTATGGCATCCAAGGGGCGCAATAGGCCATGAAGACCGCTGAGAATGCGAAGATGTTCCTGCGCAAAGTCAAGGTCGGTTGCATTCATGCTGTCTGCATCCATTCCTTGATAGACATCACCTTTGAAAGCCAGAATTGCCTGTTTCAATTGACCTGAATTGAAATCCATGTTCCAAGCGGCATAGCGATCGGCATTGAGCTGTGCCAGATCTTCACTTAGATCCATGAGTTCACGTATCTGCTTTACGGAGAGTTTCTGCAAAGCCTTTATCAACTTTCCAGATTGCTCCAGACCATCAGGTGTAGTAAGACCGTAAGCAGGTTTGGGAGCGGTGTAGTCCAGTTTCTTGGCAGGAGAGATGAGTGTGAGCATGGAAAAAGATGAAGGATGAATTTTAATAGTAACAGTTAGTGTGAATCAATGGTTCAGGCCAAATTTGGTGAATGGCTTTGAGTCTGCTATCATGCCCAGCATGTTTGATTTTAATTGGTTTATCACAAGGTTAAGTTTCCCTTATTGAAGTCATACGTGTTTCACGTATCTTATTGGTAGGTATTTTCGCCCATGTTCAAATCCTCATGGTAGACAACGAAGCATTGTTCAAAGTCATTGCCGTTCAGGTGGGTATCGTGTTAGGTATCTATTTGATCCTCTTGCTGCTGCTTCGTATGTCAAACTATTTCCGCATTACGCAATGCCCGGCATGTGGAGGTAAATTGAGTCGTCATAAGCGCAACTCCAAGGATAAGTGGCTGATCATTTTTGCATTGGGAATGCTTCCTGTGAAACGCTACCGTTGTTATGCCTGCTATTGGGAGGGACAGGCCTTTGAATTCAAGAAAGAACCCAAGGTGAAAGAGGTCCTGTAACACATTCAATGGGTTCGTTTGTCGAAGAATATCTTCGGTTTACGGTCGTTCTCGTTGAAGCGCATACGGTCTATCTCTTCCTTGTCGGTAAGTATGATCCGCGGGCTTACCCGCAGTTTCGCTCCCAGTTGGTCCTTCACTTTTTCGGCCGCGTTCTCGCCCCGCAAGGCTACACGGAGTATGATCTCGTCAAGGCCAAGTTCATCGCTGTGCACCTCGACAATGAAGGCCGACACCTCTTTCATGGTATTAAGTTCGTCAATGATCGCGTTCGGATAGAGTGATGTCCCTTTGAATTTGAGCAGTTGCTGCCTGCGTCCTATCACGGGGCCAAGGCGGGGCGTGTTCCTGCCGCAGGCGCAAGGCGATGTGTACCAATGGCAGATGTCGCCTGTACGGTAGCGCAGCAGCGGCATGCCTTCTATGTCAAACGGGGTTGCCACCACTTCGCCCGCCTCGGCTTCTTGGGCATGTTCGCCATTCTCTTTCAGCACCTCTATATAAACCATGTCGGGTTGCAGATGCACCCCATTGCCGGCAGGACATTCGGTGAATGCTGTGGCCATCTCGGTGCTGGCATAAGTGGAGAAGAGTTGCACATTCCAATCTGTGGTGATGCGCTGGGCCAGAAGATTGGGCTGTAATGCGGCATCTCGGACTGGTTCGCCAATGCAGATGATGCGTTTTACCGAAGTGCTGTTAATGTCTATGCCCTGCTCTTTGCCATGGCGGATGAGCCGCGGTATGAATGAAGGCACTGCTATGAGCACCGTTGGATGGAACCTCAGTATGCTCTCCCATTGCAGTTGCAGCGCACCTGGCCCAGACCGGATGATGCGGCCGCCCAGTTCCTGAACGCCCATGAAATAAGCCAATCCGGCCATGAAGCGTTTGTCCATGGTGGTGAGCAGTTGGAAGGTGTCATCGGCAGTGCAGCCTGCAATGCGATATGATCCGGCCTCGTTCCGTGCCAATCGTTCCAGATCGGCCTTGGTGAGATGATAGGCCACAGGGTCGCCCAAGGTGCCGCTGGTCGTAACAATATCGCGCACCTGCTGGTCTGGAACGCAAAGGAACGCTTGATTCTCGCGGGCCAAATCGTCCTTTTCTGTGAAAGGTAGCTCGCGGAAATCATCCAGACTTTGGATGTCCTTGGCATTCGGGCCGGCCCATTTCAAATGTTCCTTATAGAATGGACTATGCGCTAGCAAATAGGCCATGTGTTCCTGCAAGGAGCGCAACCAGAAATTCTCGCGGGCCAAAGCACTGGTATGGAGAGGAGAGATGGACAATGTATAGATCGACTTACTAATGAATGATGCACTATCGGGGCAAGCCCGCCCCGAAGTACGCCATTTCCCCCGTTTTGCACCAACTTTGTCCTCATGGCATTCATAGCAGAACAATTGGAGGATGTAAGGCAGGCGTTGCCTGCGGATGTGACACTGGTAGCGGTTTCCAAGACGCATCCTGTCAGCGCGGTTCGTGAGGCCTACGATGCGGGGCAACGCGATTTTGGGGAGAACCGTGTGCAGGAACTGGTGACCAAACAAGCAGAACTGCCGAAGGATATCCGTTGGCACCTGATCGGGCATTTGCAGCGCAACAAGGTAAAACAGCTGGTTCCGTTCGTTCATCTGATCCACTCCGTTGATTCAGAGAGGTTGCTGTTAGAGGTGAACAAAGAGGCCGCGGCAATAGGCCGGGTAATCGATGTGCTGTTGCAGTTCCATATCGCCAAGGAAGAGACCAAGTTCGGGTTTGATGTGGCAGAGGCCGAGGCCATGTTGCGATCGGAGGGATTCAAGAAACTGAACAACGTGCGCATAGTCGGTGTGATGGGCATGGCCACCTTCAGTACTGATTCTGAATTGGTAAGAGGTGAATTCAAGGCGTTGAAAGCGATATTCGATGGATTGAAGGCGGACTTCTTCGGCTCCCAAGATCATTTCAACGTGATAAGCATGGGCATGTCAGGTGACTACATGATGGCAGTGGAGGAGGGAAGCACGATGGTGCGTGTGGGCAGTTCGATCTTTGGCAAACGCGCCTGAGGCATTACTACCAAGGCCCGTTCAAACCCTTACCTTCGCGCCCTGCACATGAAAGGAC
>JBFYQB010000220.1:0-8378 GCA_041302955.1 Flavobacteriales bacterium | reverse complement strand
ATATGAAGCCCGGACTTCCGCTGCAGTAATGGCCCTGTCTGCTGACCTTATCGCCATCTTTAAAGCAGGGCGCTTTTGGAAGAACGCACCTCTGTTGCTCACCTTCATCTCGGGCATGTTTGTGATGCCCATGGGCCATGCTTTTGATGGGAATGCCGCATTGGTGGCGGCCATTGTGGTGATGGTCTCTGCGTTTTTCATGACCCACGTCAACGTGATCACCGACCACGAGCTGGACAAGCAGCGCAAGCCGCACCTGTTCAATTACCTCAACCGCAACATGTCGTTCACGCGGTGGGTGGTAGCGGCCGAGGCATTGGTCTCCCTTGCGCTCATGCTCCTGTTGTATCGTTGGGGATATGGCCCCACCGCCTTGGCCCTGTTGGCCTTTGGACTGGCGGCCGTGCTCTATTCCTACAACTTTCTGATGCCCGTGGGCGACCTTCCTGTGAAACATCGCCTCAAGGTATACTGGTGGGGCCATTTCATTGTGCTTATCGTGGGGTATGTGGCCCTGTGGCTGGCCGGCTATTTTCTGGTGGCGAGCGGTGTCGATGGCTTTTGGCCCGTCTGTTTCCTGCTGCTATCCCTTTCTGAATACTCCCTTTTCCTGTTAGAGAGCTCGATCGACACGACAGAGGAGAAACAGCAGGGCATCCGTTCGTTGAGCGCCATTCTGGGATTCAAGCACACCAACATGGTGGCCATTCTCATCAATCTGGCGGCCATAGTGGGAGTCGGTATGCTGCTCATGGACCATGCCGATGCTACCCGTTTGGCGCTGTGTTTCTTGCCTGCAATGTTGCTGCGTCTGGGCTATGAGGCATTCATGTATTGCGTAAATGATGCTGAAAAGCGCTACGTTTATCTGCGCAAATGGCCCGATGTATTGTTCAACTTTACCCGGCTTTACATACTCATCTCGCTTATCCTCCTCTGAACCATGATAGACATTGACAAGTTGCTGCCCTCCATTCGCACAGGGTCGGACATGATGGATGCGTTGCTCCAGAACCCCATAGACAGACATCCCTTTTTCAGTGACCCCAAACGGTTTCATATCGGCTATGTGAGCGTGATACTGGAAAATGGCCGAGAGCTGGACATCACGGCCTTTCTGGCACGGCTCATCTCCATGTGTCCCAACGTGGATCTGCGGGCCAAACTGGTGCCGCAGCTGTATGATGAGCTGGGAAGTGGCGACAGTGCCAACATCCATATCAAGCTCATAGCCGCCTATCTCAACGAGATAAAACCACACTCGAACGTGCACGCGGACGACCGCCCCATGCTGGATGCGGCCTATGACCGTCTCAATAAGGTATATCGCAGCCTGTTTCACCCGACCCATTTCTATGAAGGGCTTGGAGTGGCCATTGCCAATGAGATCGTGGTGCAGCCCATTTTCGAGTATTTCAAAGAGACCACGGCAAAGGCCAACCTCGGTCTGAGCGATAGGGCGATGGTATGGCTCAATGCGCACAACGAGCTGGAAGGCGACCATGTGGCCGACTCGGTGGAAATGGCCAACATGATGGCGCCCAACAGTGATGACCTCCGCGTTGCGAGCAAAAAAGCCTTCGAGCTGCTCAACGAGTTCTGGGTGTTCTTCGACACGGTGCACCGCATACGCCTGAACTGATGCCCGCCACTGACCTTAGCAGCCTGATAGCGGAAGGTAGGTTCCCACTGTCGAACCCTGCCTTCGGTTTCAAGCGCAAGGGCAAGTGGGAGACCATCTCCTTTCAACAGTATTTTGATGATGCCACGGCACTGAGCAGCGTGCTGGCATCGCTGGGCGTTACCAAAGGTTCGAAGGTGGCGAGCATCACCCTGAACAGGCCCGAATGGAATGTGCTGGACCTCGCGCTGCTGCGCCTTGGTGCCGTGCATGTGTCCATTTTCCCGAATTTCAATCTGGACGATTTCAGTTTCTCCATCGCCCATACGGACTGCGAACTGGTGTTCGTTACCGGAGACACCCTGCGCAACCAACTGAAGCAACACGGCATTGCGCAGCGCATTTTCACCTTCGATGCCAACCGCACCGATGCAGACAGCCTGCCCGAACTGTTGGCCACCGGCCGATCGATGCCCGAGCCTGTGCCTACCACCACGGTCGAAGCCAAGGATGTGGCCGCCATCTATCTCACCTCGGGCACGGGCGGAAGGAGCAAAGGCGTGGTGATGACGCATGGCGCCATTGTGAACACCGTGCTGGCCATGCGCGAACTGTATGACATAGGCTCCGATGACCGTGCCTTGAGCTTCGCGCCCTTGTGCGTCAGTTCGGAGCGGTCGCTGAACTATTACTACCAGACCAACGGCATCTGCACGTATTACACCGAGAGCATGATGAAGGTGGTGGAGAACATGCAAGAGGTGAAACCGACCATTTTTCTCGGTGCGCCTGTTCTTTTGGAGAAGATCCGCGAGAAGATATTTGAGAAGAGCGGTACGATCGCGGGCATGGGCGGCATCATTTTCAAATGGGCACTGGGCCTCACCGACCGATTCTCGCTGGACGGACTATCCCTGCCCTATCGCCTGCAACATGCGTTGGCCGACAGGCTGGTCTATGCCAAGCTGCGCGAGGTGATGGGTGGCCGGGTGCGTTTCATCATGGCAGGTGGGGCGGCCATTCCGGTGGAGATATGCCGCTTCTTTCACGCCATAGATATTCCTGTGTTTGAGGGCTATGGCCTCAGCGAATGCCACATCATATCGGTGAACAGGAATGGGGCCGGGGTGCGCTTTGGCACCGTGGGGCCGCTATTCGGGCAGACCGAGGTGAAACTGGATGCCACCGGGGAGATACTCTGCCGCAGCCCATATCTCTTCTCGGGCTATTATGCCAACGAGGAGCTTACCCGCGCGAGTTTTGACAGCGAAGGCTTCTTCCACACGGGCGACAAGGGCGAGTGGGTGGAGGGCCATTACCTCCGCATCATTGGCCGGGTGAAGGACCTTTTCAAGATCAGCACCGGCCGCTACATCAGCCCCGACCATGTGGAAAAACTGCTCAACGGGTCGTCCTCCGTGCAGCAGAGCATCATCATCGGGGCCAATAGGACGCATATCAGTGCCTTGGTCGTGCCCGCCTTCGAATATCTGCGCAGTTCGGTCAAGGAGTTGGCGGCCCTGAGCGATGCCCAGCTATGCGCCCACCCCACAGTGCGGGCCATCATTGCCAAGGAGCTGGAGGCGGTGAATGCAGCCTTCATCGAATCGGAGCGGATCAAACGCTTCCATCTGCTGGAAGCGCCTTTCTCCATCGAGAAGGGAGAGCTTACGCCCAGTTCGAAGCTCAAGCGGCACACCATTGAACAGGCATATCACCTTCAGATAGACGCACTCTATGACCACTGAACAGGAACTGATAGACGCATTGGCCGAGGAATTCCCGAATGTGGACAGCGATGCCCTCACCGCCACCAGTGTGCTGCGCGATGAGCTGGGCCTCAGTTCGCTCGATGTGCTCATCGTCAGGGCCAAGATCGAGGACGCGTTCGGGGTGAAGGTGAGCGATGCCGACATCATCACTTCGGTGACCATTGCCGATCTTGTGCTCCGCATCAATGCCATGCGCCATGCGGATAGCTAACGGCCCATTCGCCTTTGAACTGGTGACCGAGGCCAACCTCGAAACCCTACGCCAGATGCGCAACTCGCGCGAGCTGGCGGAGTTCATGCATCATCACGAGGAAATATCGGAGCAGCAGCAACAGCAGTGGTTTGCCCAGCAGGACAGGGGCACCGACCTCTACTTTTTGGCCTACAGGGACGGGCAGTTGATCGGCTATTGCCTATTGCGCCACATCGATAGGCAACAACGCCTGGGCGAGCCGGGCACATTCCTGATGCACGAGCAGCATCGCAACGGGTCGGAGGCGGCCCTGTTCATGGTCACCTTTCTCGACCTCTGTTATTTTGTGCTGGACATCAGGCAGTTCTTTGGCAATGTGCTGCACTCCAACCAGCGCGCCATGGGCAACTATGCGCATTTCAGCAAGCAGGTGGTGGAGCAGAATGCCCAAGGCACCGTGTTCCGCTCTGCGGGCGAGCAGGCCTATCTGGAAGACACGGCCCGCATCCGCAAGGCGTTGCAGACCACGTTCGGCTATCGGTCTATGTTCCAAGTGAGCGATGCGCCCGACTGGATAAGGCCCATGATCAGGGTTTCAGAGCACTGTGAGATGGTATAGAGGGCCCTCCCGCAGGCGGGTTCAATGCTGCACCACCACCTTCACCGATGCCTTCCTATTGCCATCGATGAAGGATAGCACATAAAGCCCGTTGGGCCAATCACGCACATTGATGCTCCCGCCATCAATGGATGGCGAGAATACACTGCCTCTCATATCCGTTGCTGTAACCACAAGCGAGGTGGAGGAACCTTGAACTTCGAAGTTGAAGAACTCGGTTGTAGGATTGGGCCACACGTCCACCATCGGTTTGACACCCTCCAGTTCATCCAGCCCTGTGATGCAATTAGGATAGGCGCATCCCACGCTGTCCACCTTCAACAGCCATGCATCTTGGCTCATGGTCTCCGCGTTCACTGCTTGCCCTCCAAGCAGAAAGCCATCATCTTCCGTGGCAAGCATCGTATAGAAGAGGTCGGTGTACTCATTCTTGTCAAAAACACGCTGCCACAATAGTTCACCTGTTGAAGAGGTCTTCAATATCCAACCTGCATTGCCACCAGTATCACTATTCTCCGCAAGGCCACAGGATACAATGCTGCCATTCGGCAACTGGACAGACCTATAAATGTAACCTTTCGGCATGGGGCCAGAAGCATACTTCTCATGCCAAACTACATCCCCATCGGGGATGACCTCATACAGTTGCCCCTTTGATGTGACACCATCGTCTGTCCCACCCCCCGATAGAAGATAATTTCCGTTTGTCAGCGAAATAATATTCGCACCGCTTTCGCTCCCTGCACCCCCGTATGTCCTTTCCCATTGAAAGTCGCCAATGCTATCCGTTTTTATCAGATAAAAGTCACGCTCACCTTCACCGTAGCTACGTGTCCAACCGAGAAGGAGAAAGCCCCCATCTATGGTCTGGATAATGTCCTCCCCCGAATCATATAGCCATCCGCCATAGGTTCGTTCCCAAAGCTGATTCCCCGAACTGTCGGTCTTCACGAGAATCACTTCACCATTGTCATTGGGGGAAGTTCCGATAACCACTTGACCGACAATGGCAAATCCTCCATCAGAGCAGCGAATTGTACGCAAGGGGGTTTCTGCCCGGTCTGCAAGTCCATAAGCCTGTCGCCAATACACCTGTCCCTCAGGGCTTATGCATGTGAGCACCATATCGCCCTGTGTAGAGGAGGACTGCGAGAGCACCCGTTGGTGGGACATGCCCACCAGCATGGTGTCATTGAGCACGAGGATGTTCCCAGCCTGTTCACTGATGCTGTCGGGTGTGCCAGGCAGCATCTCGTTGACAAGTTCTCCTTCCATGTCCACAATGAACATCCACAGAGAGAATTGGAAAGGAAGGAATTTACCTGACCATACAATGTAGTCCTCACCCAATTGCACGACACGGCCCCGTCCAATACCACTTGCTGCTGTTCCATCCCCATGCAACCCTTCAAAATAAATCTGGGAAGTTGCTGGCTGCCATTGTAGGCATAGCCACAGAGATAATAATATGCCTTTTATGGCTTTAGACATACGAGTTTCTGTTGATATACCTGCCTTTTCTCGGCAGTGATGCGGAGAATGTACATTCCGAGGCACTCACCGAGTTCTATCGCCACCTGACCGCTTTGGGACCTGTTAATTCGAACGACCTTCACATTCCTTCCCATCAGGTCAAAAATCTCCACCTCAATTTCCTGAGCCTCGTACCCTAACGAATAAACAATCTGAAAATTATTGTTGAACGGATTGGGATAGACTGTCACCTTTTCCGTACCCATGGTCATAGGGGTTTCAGGCTCTTCTTCTCCACGTCTTTCAGATGGTATCTCAAATTCTTCGGGAACCCGCATTAGTGATGTATCGTCCAGCAATGCCAATACTGCTTCGGCATATCCCTTCATCATGGTCTCGCCCTCGGCCAATTCATCTATCAGCACTTTCTGGGTGCTGTCCATGTCGAACCACGTCAGCGTATCCTCCCGCAACGTTATGGCAAGGTCATGAAGATCGTAGAAAGCGGTGTCCTCCACGTTCTCCAGATCCAGACTATCAAGCAACGTCCTTGCCCAGGTCAAGGTATCAAGTGAAAGAGCAGTGCCAACGGCCAACTGCTTCCATTGCTTACCGATAATGCTATCGGTCAGATAGTGGATCATCAGGTAGGTGCTGTCTGGGATGCTATCGGTATCGAGGAAGGAATGCAGGTGTTCGGTGACCACTTGAAAACGGTCAGTCTCTGCAAACTCCTTCTCGCGTTCAATCACCCTGACCGTCCTTAATGTGTCGGTGCTTTGTGCTGCCTTTATGCTATCAGCATACTCCTCTTTCATGTGTTCGAAGGTGCTGACCAGATAGGGCCAAACCTCCCGGGTCACAGGACTGTTGTTCAAAGCGATGCTCAATATCTGATTCTCGTGGAAGAACGGGTGCCGTTGGCAGGCCGCCTTCAATACGGTATCGCTAAGCAAAGACCATTGCAACAGGTCAGAGGTGAGCGTACTGTTGCTATAGGTGGTATCGGCTATGCGCGCCAACAGCAAGGAGGTCTTGGTGCCGTTGCTATCCAAAGCCGCAAGCAGGGCAGAACGTTCGGCCGCGCGGGCTGCTATCTCTCCGTCATACGCTACGATACAGGGCGCTGGGTTCCCAGTGCATGGGTTCGCAGAGGGACAGGATGGTTCTGTACCAGTGATATCTTCACAGAGGAAAGGATTCATACTTCCCATATAATATGGCAGATATGCGGTGATAAGCGGATAAAAGTATTGGAAGGGAGCTGCTTGGCTCCAGATGCTAGTACCCCCATCAAAAAACTTATTGCCTGCGCGGTAATTCAGTTCAGGATCACACCCAGTCCCCTGTGGTCCGAGCAGACCGTACGGGCTCTGCCAGTTGAGCACCCATGGGGCGTTAGGCTCCAGATGGTCATTCGTGTAGTCGTTGCACAGCATCTTCAGATATGGATTGTTCCGTTCAGTCTGAGAACCTATAAAGGTATTGCGGAAACGGTTATAAAATAGCAGACCTCCTGCCTCCCGTTTGTCACGGTTGGGAAACCCGCCAGCCACATAGCCCCTTCCTTGTGCTGTGCCTGTTTCTGAGCTGTTGAAGTCGTTGTCGATCACCTTGTGCTGTGTGCCTCTCAGCATGTATACTCCAAAGGAGCGCACAAGGGGCGAGCCCGCTTCATCGGGGACAAGGAAGCGGTTGGCTTCTATATGATCTGCAAAGCTGCCCTCGCTGAGCAGGCCCTGCATGTTGTTGTCGAATTCGCTGTCGCTAAGGGTGAGTGCATGTGCCGCGGTGAAGGTGGTTCGCAATGTGTTCACAGCCCTGAACATGCCATTGAATTTGCAATCTTGAATTTTCAATCTGGTGTCGGCAGCAATGATGCCTATGCCACGCAGATGAGGGGCGAATGACCCTCCGGCATAGGTGACCGTATTAGTAAAACTGCAATCTGTTATCCGCACACGGGGGTGCAGCCATGCGCTGACAAACTCATTCACTCCCAGTGGCTGCCCACTGCTCGCATAAGAGGGGTCGTTCATAGGGGCATCGCAGACAAAATCTGTCCGCAACAGATTGCTTCCCGTAGTCTGAGCACCACCATAGCTGTAGGGTTTCAATTCCACACCCTTGCGGCAGTTGCGAAAAGTGACGCGATCCAGCGCATCGCCACCGCCATTGGCGCGCACTATGCCGCCATCAATAGAGGACACTCCTACCTTGGCATGTTCGATGACAGCTCCATTCATAAGGTGTACAAATCCATGTGGGCCATTAAGCGCGGTGGAAGGGGCCACATTTGGCGTGCCTTGCACGATAACACCTTGCCAGTTGGCATCGGGGCAGTGAGTGGACAGTTTTCCTCCGTCCACAACGAGCCATGCACCGGGCTCAACCGTCAGTTTGGCATTGGGATTGAAATAGGCCCTCCCCGTTACGGTAAGCATATTGCCTTGGCGTACAACAACATCTCCGCAGGGGAAGATATCTGTTGCCCAAATGGTATTCTCTTCAATTTCCTGCGCATCTGTCTCCAGCTCTATGCATGGCACTTCGTCAAGGTCGTGCAACAGGACTGAGTAGGCAAAGTGAACGTTGCTCGAAGTGGTGGGATCTACAGGAAACCAACCCAGAAACTCGTCAGGGTCGTCAGCACTGTAGAGTTTGTAAGTGTAGCCCGTGAGGAGAAAAGTGTTACTATTC
>JBFYQB010000219.1:0-3958 GCA_041302955.1 Flavobacteriales bacterium | reverse complement strand
GGTCAATTGTTTGGTCTGCGTAGGTATGCGCTCAAAACCAGACGAAAGGATCTCGAAGCCTTTGTCCACCTCCAATGCCTTCTGGATCGCTCCGAAATCGGCAAAGGTGCCATAGACCATGATGCCTTCCTCATCCTCGAACACCTCTTCTACCCCATAGTCGATGAGTTCGAGTTCTAGCTCTTCCACATCTTGACCGGTGTTGGCAATGCGGAAATGGCATTTGTGGTCGAACATGAACTCGACCGAACCTGAAGTGCCCAAGTTGCCATTATGCTTGTTGAAATAGCTGCGCACGTTGGCCACTGTACGGTTGTTGTTGTCTGTTGCGGTCTCGATAAGGACTGCGATGCCATGGGCCGCGTAGCCTTCAAACAACACTTCCTTGTAGTCGGAGGTGTCCTTGTCTGTGGCACGTTTGATGGCGCGTTCCACATTGTCCTTGGGCATATTGGCCGCCTTGGCATTCTGCATCACAGCACGAAGACGCGAGTTGGAATTGGGATCCGGACCGCCCGACTTGATGGCCATGACGATATCCTTACCAATGCGTGTGAAGGTCTTGGCCATAGCTGACCAACGCTTCATTTTACGGCCTTTGCGAAACTCGAATGCTCTTCCCATCTGTTGCTTTTGAAAAACTGCGCGAATATAGAAACCCCGTCCAATGGCAGAAGTGAGAAGAAGGTCATTCCAAGAATAGAGTTGCAGGTCCGGTCAACGTAGCACAACGCGCTTCACCACTGAGCGGTCATCCCTATCTGAAACACGGATAGTGTAGATGCCTTTGGGCAAATGGCCCAGATCCATCGCTGCGCTGCCGAAGGAAGTCAAGCTCTGCGTAATCACGGTTTGGCCCAGTGTGTTGAGCACTGTGAGTGTAGCGGAGGAAAAACCTCGATCAACGGTCAAAGTGAACCGCCCTTCGCTCGGATTCGGATAGATGTGCACCATGGCGGCTGGTATGCTCCTGTCGGCCACAGCAAGTGGATATGTACCCTGACGGATGAACACCGGATATTCGGTGTAGGGCACAGTGAGCGTGGCCTGCGTGCCTCCGGTGAACACCTGTGCATTGTCGTAGAGATAGACCCAATTGCTGCCTTCTGGGAAATTGACGGTGATGGACGTGCCTTCCACCAGGAAGGGAGCCACAAAAAGGTCGGGCCCCAGCAGATAGCTGTAGTCGGTCTTGTTGAAGAAATCCATCAACGAGCGCGATTCGTTGTAGTAGGTCTCGCTGTGCTGCATCAGGTAGGGCAGCATCTGATAGCGATAGTGCACCAACTGACGGTAGATATCCTCGGTCTCCTGATCGAATATCCACGGGCGGTGCTCCCCTCCTCCCCCATTCTCCATCACACCGCTGAAGGTGCCGAACTGGGCCCAACGGATGAAGAGCTCCTTGGACCGTGCCAACGGGAAGTTGCTGTCTTCGCGATAACCACCTATGTCGGAACCGAAGGCGAGAAATCCTGCCTGGTCGGAGTGATACATGCTGTTCATGGCCCAGACCATGCCCTCGAAGGTGGCATCCTGATCGCCCACCCAACCGCAGAAATTGATGTCGCGCGGAGCAAAGAGGGCCACATCGCCACCAAGGTCGCCAAGGCCGTAGTTGTCTATGGGACGAGCAGTGATGACGCGGTCGTTGCCCAACCGCTCTCTTGTGTAGTCATGAAAAAGCCGATAGTAGGCCTCCGAATATTCGTTGCGCGAAACGATGCCCCCATTGCCGGGCGAATAGAGCACCTGATCGAGGAGGGCGTTATAGTCCGTGCCGTCCACTTTCCAACCGTCTATGCCCATGTCGAGGGTGCGGTCCATGAGGCTCTTCCACCACGCCACCGCCTCAGGATTCCAATAATCGATGAGGCTGCCCTCGCCTTTCCACCAGTTGATGATGCCCGGCTGCCCCTGCTCCCAGGGAAAGATGCTCTCCATGAAATAGCCGTTGGCGGCAGCCTCGTCATACAAAGGCTGCACATTGGTATTGATAACGCCTGTCATCCACATGAACACGCGAACATCCTTGGAATGGAAATAGTCGATCATGCCCTGCGGATCGGGAAAGAGAGCGGTGTCCCACTCAAAGGTGTTGTAGCCTGTTTCCCAAGGGCTGTCTATGATGATGGCACTCACGGGCATGTCATGGGCCAAGTAATCATCCACCATGGCAATGGCGCTCTCCTGCGTACTCTCGTCCTCCCATACCCAATGGCCGAACATCCATGCGGGCCAAGGAAGACCGAAGGTGTCGGCCACGCTGGGATATGTCTGCACATTGCCGAGCTGCTGGGCGCTCAGGGTGGCCACTGAACAGAACGAAAGGACGAAAGCGAGGGATAGACGTGGTATCATGGAGTTGATTTTGATTCAAACGTATCGAAAAAAGGGCGAAAAAAAATCCCCTGCCCGCAATGCGGACAGGGGACGGCTCGTTTGAATCCACGCAGTGGCCTACATGTATTTTTTGCGCACATCGCGGAAAACGCGTGACGCCACCACATCGCGCATACCGAGGATGGATTTTTCCCAGAAGGCCTGAAAACTGAAACCCATGGCACCACCGCTCACACTCTGGCAATGCAGCATCTGGCGGGTGCCGATGTCAAAAAAGGCGATGTAGCCATAGCCGTTGGCCCGAGGCTGATCGAACGATTCGATGACGATGACCACCCCGATGCCGTCCTTGCGGTCGCCAAGGTCCATGACCTTCACCGACTCGCCAACCACGGTCTTGGTGATGGTATAGGGCGTGGCCACCATCAGCTTTGACTCATCGATGAGCGCATTGCCTTTGGTGACGGGGCCATAGTCGATGATCACCTTATCGTTCTGAAAGGCCTTCTTCCAATCGAAACGGCCCGACTCGTTGGTCTTCTCGTTCCAAGCAGGGAAATATTCGTTCTTGACCTGTGTGGGATCGGGCTTCCAAGTGCAGCCCACCATGCGCGCCTGACTGAAGTCGAAACCCAACCAGACTATGTCGCAACTGTTGTTGATGAAATCCTTCATGGTGTGTTGGGCAGCAGCGCCAATCGAACACATCATGGCAATGGCAAGAAGTAGATGTCTCATGTGGAGGTTTATGTGAATGACGGCCAAAATTAAACCTTGGGTGTTCAAAGCTGTCTGCGTAATTCCACTTAACAAACATTAGTGTTGTGGTTCCTATCCATTGCCCGACCTTTGCCGCCCGTGTCTGAACATCCTATAACCTCCCATAGCATCCTTTCTGCCCAGTCCTTTTCGGCATCGGGCCTTAGGCACTTGCTCCTTTTGATAGCGTTCACCCTGTTGATGGCCCCTGCCCTATTGGCGCAGCGCACCGAAGGCGGCAGGCCCGAAGGCCGCACTATAAGCGGCAAGGTGACAGACGAGAACGGAGTGACCATCCCCTACGCTGCCGTGGCCGTGCAGGGCATGGAGGAAGGCGCCCAACTGCAAGGTGCCGCCACCGACCTTGATGGCAAGTTTGAGGTGCGCGTGAAACCCGGCATCTACACCATCACCATATCGTTCCTCTCCTATTCCGACCAGCGCATAGCCGATGTGGACGCCACAGAACGCAACGTGAACCTGGGCACACTGGCCCTGAAACTGAAGACCGAACTGGTGGACGAGGTGGTGGTGACGGCCGAGCGCAACCAGATGGAACTGATGCTGGACCGCAGGGTGTTCAACGTGGCCAAAGACCCCACCAACGCAGGCAGCAACGCGCAGGACATTCTCAACAACATCCCCTCGGTGAGCGTGGATGTGGACGGCAACGTGAACCTGCGGGGCAGTCAGAATGTGCGCATCCTTATAGACGGCAAACCATCGGGGCTCACGGGCATCAGCACGGCCGATGCGCTGCGCCAGCTGCCCGGCAGCATCATAGAGCGGGTGGAGATAGTGACCAACGCCTCGGCCCGCTACGATGCCGAGGGCGAGGCGGGCATCATCAACATTG
>JBFYQB010000218.1:0-5281 GCA_041302955.1 Flavobacteriales bacterium | reverse complement strand
CCCTCAGTACACCATAAGATTGCACCCCCGCATCTCGGCATGGTCCAGGCGGCCAAGCACCTCAAAACTGCCGTCATGATGCAGATGGCCGATGTCCTGCGTGGCGATGAACGGGCAACTGTGCATATTGGCAAGGTCCACCACATTGATGGCACCCTTGCCCCGTTGCGCAACAGTCAGTGGGTCGTGGGTCTCACGGATCAGCACCCGCATCCAAGGCGGTGTTCTGAACAGCCCATCGCCCACGCTCCATGCCTGCGACAGCAGTTCGGTCATGCCATATTCGCTGCCTATCCTTGTTTGATGGAAGGCTGTGCAGAGCGTTTCGTGCACCTCTTCGCGCAGCATCTCGCGTCTGCGGCCCTTCATGCCGCCCGTTTCGATGATGATGCAGTTGTTGAGCGGCTGCGCGAATTGCTCCGCAAGATCCAGTAGGGCGAAGGTCACGCCCACCAAGAGGGTCTTCTGGCCAGCGGCCGAATTCTTGCGCAACACCTTGGCCAGCGATGTCAACCTGTCGAGATAGAAACCACTGTCCGGATGGCCGCCCGCTTCCATCAGCTTGCGCATCATGTATACCAGCGAGGCATTGCTGCGCTCCAGGTAGGACGGCAGCAGCGCAAGGATGCAATGGTCCGATGGAGGGCCGAAGGTCAGTTCGAAGCCACGCATCAGGCTCTGGTCATACACCTGCAGGTCGGCCACGTGATGGCGGCTGTTGATGCTGCCGGTGGTGCCGCTGCTCTCGAATATGGCCTCGGGTTCATGGTCGAATATGCCCACGGTGTGCCGCTTGAAAAGCTCCACGGGCAGAAAGGGTATCTGCGCCACGGTGCTTACCGCCTCGATACCGATGCCCAGATGCCGCACGAAACTGCGATACGTAGCGTTGTGCTGCGCGTGGTGGCGGAACAGCTCCAGTGCCAACCGGTCGAACGCCACATCGTTGTGCTCGCTAAGGGCGAAGATGCGGTCACTCAAAGCGTGGTGCGTGGTCATGGGTCGGGTGTCGGGGCCGAAATTGCCTAATTTTGGGCGATGCGAAAGGAAATTCCATTGTTCGGTATCGCTGCCATGGCCCTGCTCTTGGCGGGCTGTCTCAAAAAAGAGGAGTATCCGAACGTCCCACAGCTCGAATACATCGGCACTTTCCTCAACCAGAATCCCTTGTCAGAGGCCGATTCGGTCGGATATGTCTCGTTCCGTTTCACCGATGGCGATGGCGATCTGGGGCTCAGCGTAGGCGACACCATTGGCGAGTTTCACAAGGACTCCATGTATTACCACAACCTGTTCATCCGCTATTTCGAGAAGCAGAACGGGCAGTATGTGGAGTTCAATCCGGTGTTCCCGTTCCACTCGCGTTTCTCCAATCTAACGCCCGATGGAGGCGACAAGAGTCTGCAAGGCATCATGGATGTCGGGGTTTTTGCCCGTCCGGGATCGCCCTACGATACCGTGCGCTATGAGATATTCATCGTAGACCGTGCCCTCAACCACAGCGACACCATCGTCACCGAGGACATCCTGCTTCCTTTCTAAGCTCCCTAAGCCAGATTGACCCCCTTGAGCGCCTCAGACACCTGAAGCGCATTGTCGGCTATCTTTTCAAAACCCGACACCAGGTCGTTGTATATCAGGCCGGCCTCCAGTTTCACCTTGCCCTTTTCAATCCGTTTGAAATTGCGGGTGCGAAGGTCATGCCGCAGTTCGTTTATCTGTTTTTCGAGCAGAATGGACTCCGTCAGATCCAGATCCTTCACCGGTTTTTCGATGTTCTGGGTCATCAGCACCACGGCCCTGTCCACCAGCAGGTGCAGTTCGTTCAGTTCGTCCCGCTGCTGCTGCTCGAACCAGAGTCGCTTCTGTGCCTTGCGTTCCACAGATTTCGACATTTGAAAGAAGATGTCGCCCACACTCTCCAGATGGTTCACCACCACCAGCAGCGAACGCACCCGCGCTGACGAGGCATCCGATAGTTGAGCCGTTGAGAGTTGGGTCAGAAAGCGGTCCACCTCCAGTTCTATTCTGTCCGTTATCTCCTCATAGCGCTGCAACCGCTTCAGCAGGTTCTGCTGTGCATCTGCATCCGTTTCGTTGATCAGCTCGCGTATCATAGACACGCCTTTGCGGTCTATCTCTGCAAACTTCGATATCTCCTTCTGCGCCTCGTGCAGCGAAATCTCGGCCGTCTGCACCAATCCCTTGCCTATGAATTCCAGATGAAAGCTCTCATCGCCCTGTGACGGCTGCATGCGGGTCACCAGGCGGGTTATCTGTGGAATGAACCATACCAGCAGCATCACATTTATCAGGTTGAATGCCGAATGGAATATGGACAGCGCCACAGGTATGGCGCTAGGACTTAGGAATGGCGACCCAAGCCCCAGACCCAACATCAGCCTCGCTATGCCCGAAAGGAAATAGGGCAGGAGCATCAACATCCAGACAACACCGATAACATTGAATATCAAATGGGCACGGGCAGCCCGCTTGGCGTGCACATTTCCCAGCATGGCAGCCAGATTGGCCGTTATCGTGGTGCCTATGTTCTCGCCAAGCACCATCGCAGCCGCCATCTCGAACGATAGCCATCCTTTGAAGGCCAGCACCAGTGTGAACGCCATGGCCGCACTGGATGACTGGGCAATAAGCGTAAGCACAATGCCTATGGAAATGAACAGCAGCAATGACAGCTGGTCGAGGTTGTTGCTCACGGTGTAAAGCGGGATGCCTTCAAGCGTCATGATGTCGGGCATGGCCCTCACCATTTCGCTGAACCCGAAGAACATCAGTGCAAACCCGATCAGCGCCTGCGCCCAAGCATTGAGCCCGGCCTTTGACGTGAACATGAGCGGAACACCTATGGCAATGATAGGTAAGGCAATGAGCGACACATTGAAATGAAACCCGAGCAGCGATACCAGCCAGGCCGTTATCGTGGTGCCGATATTGGCCCCCATGATCAGCGCAATGGATTCGGACAGCGAGAGCAGACCGGCATTCACAAAGCTCACCACCATCACGCTGCTGGCCGATGACGATTGTACCAGCGCTGTGATCAGAAATCCCGTGAGAATACCGATGAGCGGATTCTGGCCCATCGATCCCAACACTCTCCGCATAACCTCGCCCGTGGCTTTCTGAAGCCCATCACTCATCTGTTTCATCCCGAAGATGAACAGTCCGAGCGCACCGGCTATTACGAGAAATTCAAGGAATGTCAATCCCATGCGGAGATGTAAGGCGGGCAAAAGTATACATAGCCACCGTTTCGAATCCCTGCGTCATGGTTAAGCCAGCATTAACAACTGCGGTTCATTATCGCCTGTGCGACTCCTTTTGAAATTTGCCGAACCGAAATCTACCTGTTGCAGTAAAAAGCCTTTATTTGGAATTGAATTGACAATCATTCCTTACGCATGAGCGACTTCTCCATCCGACCTATGATTTCCTTCTCTCATGGTGCGTTGATGCGGGCATTCATCCTTGTCATTGCACTGGCTTTTGGTCCAGGAGTGGTCAACGCACAGCTTGCGGTAAATGAATCTGTGACCAACGCACAGGCGGTATCACTGGTAGAGAATGTGTTTGTTGGTAATTGTGTCACTGTTTCCAATGTCACCTTCACCGGCTTTGCCAATGGGGCAACTCAAGGGGCTGTGGGCAGTTTCTCCAACGGAAATACCACCAATCTCGGCCTTGATGACGGTATCGTGCTCACCTCTGGAAGGGCATCCATTGCAGCAGGCCCTAACAACAGTGGCTCTGCCTCCTTTAACAACCCTTCAACTGGCGATGTGGATCTTACGGCCATAATAGGCGTCAATACGTTCGATGCGGCAGTGCTGGAGTTCGATTTCGTTCCGGTCAGCAATACCATCAGTTTCCGTTACGTGTTCGGTTCGGATGAATATTCCGAATATGTGAATGCGGGGTTCAACGATGTGTTCGGATTTTTCATCAGCGGACCGGGCATTGCCGGGCCATTCAGTGGAGGAGCAGAAAACATCGCCCTTCTGCCAAGCACCATCATCCCTGTGGCCATCGACAATGTGAACAATGGCAATGCCGCCTTTGGCCCCGGGCTCGGCCCATGTACCAACTGTAGCTATTATGTGGAGAATGATGGCGGCACCACTCTCCAGTACGATGCATTCACCACGGTGCTCACCGCCACCATTGCTGTGCAGGCCTGCCAGACCTATCACATAAAACTGGTGGTGGCCGATGCTGGCGATGGTGTGGTCGATTCGGGAGTATTCTTAGAGGCAAGGAGTTTTACAGCCGGAAATACGGTGGAGGTGGATGTTACTGCCAATGATCCATTGGCAGAAGGATGCACCGATGGCCTTTTCACCTTCACACGACTGGACGCGGCAACCTTGGCAGAAGACCTCGTGGTGGAATATACCGTTACTGGAACAGCCACCTCTGGTACTGATCACACGGACATTCCGCTCACCTTCACGATTCCTGCCGGCAGTATGACAGCCGATATGGACATATCTGCCACACTTGATTTTACGCCCGAGGGTGATGAATCCATCATCATCACGGTGACCAATGCCGAATGCGGCTGTGGCGCGCCCACACCACCTACGGCCACTGCCCTGATCACCGACAACGATGTGCCGCTGGCTGTGGTCACTGCCGGGTCCCTTACAGCCTGTTTGGGAAGCGAGTCGCTGCTGACGGCAACGCCTTCGGGCAGTTTGGGCCCATACACCATCAGCTGGAACAATAGTGGAGGAACTGGTGCAGGAGTGATAGTCTCTCCCGAAGTCACTACCATCTACACGGCCACAGTAACAGATGCCTGCGGAACCCAGACCGTCACATCGGCTGAGACCGTGACCGTGGTCGTAGCGGAGTATGTGGTGGATGATGCGCAACAGTGCTTCGATGCCAACCAGTTCAACTTTACTAACCAGGGTGCATCTGGGGCTGGCGTGACCCACGCGTGGAACTTTGGTGACGGAAATTCCTCCTTGCTCGAAAGCCCATCACATGCCTTCGCAACCGATGGAAGCTATACCGTTACGCATACCGTTACATGGACCGCAAGCGGATGTCAATCGCAGTATGTGACCAACGTGGATGTATGGCCTATGCCTATGGCAACTGCGGCAACCATTCAGGATGAAACATGCCTCTCGTTGGGCGAGGTGACCGTCAATGTGGTTGATGGAACCGGCCCATTCGCGTATGCTTGGAGCCCAGGAGGCGCTAATACGGCAACCGTTTCGGGATTGGTAGCGGACACCTACACTGCTACAGT
>JBFYQB010000217.1:0-6876 GCA_041302955.1 Flavobacteriales bacterium | reverse complement strand
CCATCAGCTCCCGATGCACCGGTCGGTCCTACTATGCCTTGTATTCCTTGCGGACCTGTTGGACCTGCGATTCCTTGAGCACCCGTTGATCCTGTGGCGCCATCTGCTCCAGTAGCTCCCGCTGCACCGGTGGGTCCTGTCGGGCCCATGCTGGCCAATGGAATCCATACACCATTGGTGACACAGACCTCGAACTGACCCGCATTGAAGCGGATGGAACCTACAATGGCGGAAGATGATGTCCCAATTCGGACCCCCCCCGCAACATCAAGTTTCTGAAGTGGTGTAGCTACATCAACACCAACATTCTGAGCAATTGCATTACTTGTTGACCAAAGGATAAAACCTGAGAACAACCAAAAGTACGTCCGCTTCATCGAATGAATTTTTAGTGTGTACCAAATGTATGCACTAAAAATTCAAGATTCCTGCAACATAATTTCAAGTAAATTAAACTTCCGATAGAACAATCAATTGCAGTTCAGAGCGCATCCTCTACTTTACTCCGACCAGCTCCACATCAAATATCAGATCGGCTCCAGGAGGAATAAGCCCTCCAGCACCTCGATTACCATAAGCCAAGGCGCTTGGGATGAGCAATCGTGCCTTCTCGCCTACTTTTAGCAGGGCGATGCCTTCGTCCCATCCTTTTATCACACGGCCTTGACCCAACGGGAACGAAATAGGTTCGCCTCGACTAATAGAGCTGTCGAAAACAGTTCCATTCTCCAAATAGCCAGTATAGTGAACCGAAACGGTCTTGCCTGCAATGGCCAATTCGCCTTGGGTCTCATTCATCCTTATGTAGCGCAATCCTGAGGCTGTGCTCAGGGTATCGCGGCCTTTTACTTCAAAGGGAACAGGTTTCACCACTTTTTTAACATTTACAAGTTGAACATCGAAAATAAGAGTCGAATTGGCTGGAATGTTAGGACGCTCAACACTACCATAACCAAGGTTTGCCGGAATGATCAGTGTTGCAGAATCACCAACATGGAAATAGGCAATACCCTCGTCCCATCCCTTTATAACTCTGCCACCACCCAATGGGAAATCGAAAGGTTTTCCTCGGTCGTATGAATTGTCGAATGGTGCTCCTGAAAGCAATCTGCCAGCATAGTGAACAGATACATTCGCCCCAGCCTCGGCCTTGATCCCGCCACCTTTTTTCCAAATGATATATTTTAGTCCAGTAGCAGTGGTAACCGTATCAGGTGCAGATGGATTCACAGACGCCACCGAGGCTTCACCGCTACTATCGGCTGTCTTTTCATTGCACTTGGAAGAAGATAACACAACCCATGAAAGGGCAGCAAACAGAAGGGTTCTTTTCATGATGTTAAGGTGATGTAAGGCATTCAATTTTGAGTTGCTGTTTGAAGTGAAAGTAATTTAAGGTCGTAAATTAAAGTTGCCTTTGCGGGGATGCAATCATCGTCACCAAGCAGCCCGTGGGCAAGATGCGAAGGTAGGACAAATCGCCCCCTATCACCTTCACGCATAAGCAGGATGGCCTCCTCCAGACCGCTCTCTACGCCACCTCGACCTATAAGGAATTCCATCGGCCCAAGATTTTTGGACGTATAGCACTCCTTACCATTCAAGAGTGAAAGCGTGTATTGAATTCGCGCCACCTTTCCAGCTTCAGCTTTCACTCCTGTGCCGTATTCATATATCTGATAACGCAGCCCACTGCCAGTGGCCTTAAGCTCCATTCCATAACGAGAAACGTATGCCTCGATATCTTCGGCCTCGGTGCTCACCAAATGGCGGTTTGCCTTTACCAGCGACTCCTTGTACTGTTCGGGATGCATAGGCGGCAACGGTTCCTCCGCGCCTCCGCAAGAAGCAAGAAAAACAAGTGCTGTCACCATAAAGAACCTCAATTGGAAAGCTTTGCGCTGTATGATGGAAGCAGACCTACAAATTTTTCTACAGTGGCCGCCAAACTCAAATCGGATCTTCCCCCAGCAGCATTCCGATGCCCTCCGCCATCGAAATGATGACGGGCAAATGCGTTCACATCAAAGTCGCCAATAGACCGGAATGATATTTTAACCATGTCCTTGTCCTCAATAAATATGGCTGAGAAATACACGCCCTCGATAGAAAGAGGATAGTTCACCGTTCCTTCCGTATCCCCGGCCTGATGATGAAACCGCTCCTTCTCTTCCATACTCAACGTGATGAATCCAGTACTAAAATCCGGAATCACGGTAAGCTTGTCGTTGATACAATAACCCAAAAGGCGCAGACGATGTTCCGAACTTGCATTGTGTATACGGTCGTATACCCCAGCATTGTCCACGCCTACCTCTAAAAGTTCGGCCACGATGCGATGCGTTTCGGCAGTGGTACTAGGAAATCGAAAACTACCTGAATCAGTGAGTATCCCTGAATAAAGACACTCACCACAATCCTTGCCTGGCACCTTATCACCCATCAATGCTATCAACCGATAGATGAGTTGGGCTGTAGATCCAGATGAAGTATCAGACAACATGAAATCAACAAAGGGTTCTGGCTGCGGATGATGGTCCACCATCAGCTTCAACGCTTTTGATTCGCGGATGCTCTTCTCTAAACCGAATGCGCGCGATGGTGTGTTGAAATCCAAGCAACAAAGCAGGTCGCAGCCTAACACCAAAGCCTCTGCCCTGGCCACATTACGCTCATGCAACACGACTTTTTCCGTTCCTACCATCCATTTCAGAAAATCAGGATAATCGTTAGGCATAACCACATGCACAGTATGCCCTTTACCTACCAGATAATGGTAAAGGCCGAGGGATGACCCAATGGCATCGCCATCAGGACTCTTGTGCGAAACGATTGTTACAGTGCGAGGTTTGGCGAGATAGTCCCTCAGCTCTTGATTTTTTTCGTTGGTCAATGTTTGTGAATTATGGACTGCGAAGATAACCTTTCGGAATGTGAGTGCTTGGCCTCGTCAATGCATGGCAATATCTGCCCCAAATGCCGTAAAAAGTAAATCATGGAATGGCTACTTTCGCGGTTCAATTACAAAATCACTCAACTACACAATGGCAACGAACAGAACGTTCACAATGATCAAACCCGATGCGGTGGAAAGCAACAGCATCGGTGGTATTCTAGAACTTATAAACAAGGCAGGCTTCCGCATCATTGCCATGAAATACACCAAGCTGACCCCGGAATTGGCTGGCGAATTCTATGCTGTGCACAGTGCCCGTCCTTTCTATGGTGAACTGGTGGAATACATGAGCTCAGGCCCAATAGTAGCAGCCATCTTGGAGAAAGATAATGCGGTATCAGATTTCCGCACATTGATCGGTGCTACCGACCCTGCTGACGCAGCTGAAGGAACTATCCGTAGAAAATTCGCTGAATCGAAGGCGAAGAATGCCGTTCACGGATCAGACAGCGATGATAATGCCGAGATTGAAGGCGCGTTCTTCTTCTCCAAATTCGAACGTTTCTAAGTCTGATTCAAATTTAAAAAGCCGCTCTGAGAGATTTCTCAGAGCGGCTTTTTTATACACCTTAACTACACCATCAGACAGACTCTGAGGGTTTCTTGCACTGTTCTTCAGGCATTGCACCACACATGCCGCATGGCTGGCCTTCCTTGTTCAAAAAAGGGCTGTTACTGGCGCAGGTGCCCGCAAATTGACCGTCTTTTTTCACAAGTATCTTTATGGCAATACCAGCGAATGCCAAGCCTAAAAGAAGAATTGCTGCAAAAATGACTTCCATGACGAATATTTTAGAAACGAAGGTAATGACGCAGTATCAGGCAGTTGTAGAATTTGCCACTTGACGGAGAATGGTCTGGCTCCTATCTGGACCTACAGAGACCAAAGTAATCGGCACACCGGTCTTCTCCTCAATGAATGCTATGTAGTCCATCAATTCCTGCGGCAGGTCGTCACTTTGAAGTGCAGCCGTCAAGTTGCAGTTCCAGCCCTTCACATCCTCATATACAGGTTCAACCTCCTCGGTGATGTCATAGGGCATTCTATCAGTCAATTCACCGTCTACCCGATAGTGTGTACAGATGCGAATGGTCTCAAAGGAATCCATCACATCCGCCTTCATCATGTTGAGTTCAGTGACACCATTTATCATAATGGCATAATTCAGCGCGGGAATATCAAGCCATCCTGTGCGTCTTCTACGTCCAGTTGTACTACCAAATTCATTGCCGATACGGCAAAGTGCTTCCCCTGTCTCATCATCAAGCTCAGTAGGAAATGGCCCCGACCCCACACGTGTACAATAGGCCTTGAAAATGCCAATGACACGACCTATCCTGTTTGGGGCAATACCCAACCCTGTGCACGCCCCTGCACATATGGTACTCGATGATGTGACATATGGATAGGACCCGAAATCAATATCTAACAGCGATCCTTGAGCACCTTCGGCCAACATCTTCTTACCAGCCTTCAATTGCTCATTGAGATAATGCTCACTGTCTATGAGTTCGAATCGCTTCAGCGTATTAAGACTGTCAAGCCATTGCTTTTCCATCTCTTCATCAACTCCAGCCTCGCCTTGCTGCGCGAGCAATTGCTCGTGTTTGTTCTTAAGAAAATCATACTTCTCTTTAAACTGGCTGCTGAGTATGTCACCAACACGCAGGCCATTACGCCCGGTCTTGTCCATATATGTCGGTCCAATTCCCTTAAGTGTACTACCGATTTTGCTTTTGCCCTTTGATTTTTCGGAGGACGCATCAAGGAGCCTATGGGTGGGCAAAATAAGGTGTGCCTTCTTTGAGATTTTGAGTCGGTCGGAAGCAAAAACACCTCGCGCCTCCAATCCATCTATCTCCTTTTTGAAAATGATGGGATCTATTACGACACCGTTACCAACAACATTGATAGCGTCTTTCCTGAAAATACCGGACGGAATGGTGTGCAGCACATGTTTTATCCCTTCGAATTCAAGTGTATGCCCTGCATTTGGCCCACCTTGAAAACGAGCAATAACATGATACTGTGGCGTAAGCACGTCTACTATTTTCCCTTTCCCTTCATCTCCCCATTGCAGGCCGAGAAGCACATCCACTTTCTCCAATTTATCTTTGTTATTAAGCGTTGAAATGCACGATAGCATCTGCCACCGCGCCATGTATCTTGAAAACCGAATCAAGGCGAGTCATAACAAGCAATTTCCGCACCTTGTCAGAAACCCCACAAATAGCCAACTCTCCGCCTGCATTTCGCGCCTTTGTAAACATGCCAATAAGCAAATTGAGCCCACTGCTATTCACATACTCAAGATCTGACATCTCGAGCAAGAATCGTGTCTCGCCATTGATGATCATCGTTTCGAAAGTGCTGATGAGCGCAAGACTCTGTTCCTTATCAGTGAGACGTCCACTGATGGTGATGAGACGAAAGCCGTCCTTTTCACCGATGGTGTGTTCAAATACCATTTCAGCTGTCAGTAGATTTTCTCAAGCAGCGACCTGTAGATGAAAGTTCCGTACAATTCCCGTAGAAATTGAGAGAATGGTTCATCACCTTGAACCCCAACATGGATTCTACCATATTTTGAATCTGCTGAATGCGCGGGTCACAGAACTCCATCACTTTACCACAATCTTGACATATAACGTGATCATGCTGACGGTATTTGTGCGACCGTTCAAAGTGTGCGATATTCTTGCCGAATTGATGCTTGGTCACCAATTTGCAATCAAGAAGTATCTCAATGGTATTGTAGAGCGTAGCGCGGCTTACACGGTAATTCTTGTTCTTCATCTGAATGTAAAGCGACTCGATATCAAAGTGGCCATCGCTTGAGTAAATCTCATTCAGAATCGCGAACCGCTCTGGTGTTTTACGGTGTCCTTTCTCCCCCAGATAATTGGAAAAGATCTCTTTTACCACATCGTAAAGCTCCGAAGGTGCCTCTGTCATTCTTCAAAAACGAAGGATCAAAAGTAGGGAAATCAAAAGGGCTAATTAGCAGTTAGCAAACAGGGCATGAAGAAATTACAACCATGTTATACCCAACGCTTTTCAATGGGAATCATTCCGAGCATCTGGTCTACAATTCCCATTTCACGAATTTTCTAGAAAAAGTCTCTCCATTTGTCTCAGCCAAAATGAAATAGATACCCTGCCTGAATCCATATACAGGGATGATCAGCTGTTCATTCACCATCCGGCTCAGATAGTCGTAATACATGATGTTACCGTTCCTATCGAAGATATAGAGGTTCACATCGCTCTCGTACTTGGTTGCAATACGGAGACTGATGTATTCCACCACGGGGTTCGGGTAGAAATGGAAGGCCACCTGTTCGCACGGCCCCTCGGTGTAGAAGTTAAGAGCCGCATACTGCCAATGGCAGAAGTTCACATAGGTCACATCGTCACAGCCACACACGGGGATGAAATCCTGATAGCAGGGCGGGTTGGTCACCGCAAACGACAGGCTGTCCTCGCACTGCGCCTTTGTGAGCAGCGAGAGGGCCATGAAAAAAAACAGGACAAGAACGTGCCTCATTCGGATTCCGAAGGTATGGACTCTGGCACGAACAGTCGGATGGAGTTTCCGAAGTAGAGACTCAGATGGCGGTTCCGGAAGTTGGCCGTGTCGGCAGACACCTCGGCCGAATGCAACCAACCCGGATCGGGCAATGGTTGCAGCATCAAGAGGGTGTCGCCTTGGGCAATTGCATGATGGATATGTTCCATGCGCCCATCCACTGCCGAGGCATAGTTCATCGCCTTAGGCAGCATCTGCGTAGCGGCAAAGACCTGGTAGCCGAACAGCACAGCCTGCGATACCAACACGACCGTCAGGAGATGCCCCTTGACCACCCGCTGCAACAGCGCCCCCGACCGAAAGGCCAGCACCGCGCCTATGGCCAAGAAC
>JBFYQB010000216.1:0-3490 GCA_041302955.1 Flavobacteriales bacterium | reverse complement strand
GCTTCATTGGCTGATCAGCTAATCGGCTAATCCTCTTTGTCCACGATGCGCACCACCTTCACGAAGCGCTTCACGAAGTAGTCGTAGCCATCCAGCACCGATACCACAATGCCCTTGTGATTGCTCGTTTGGCTGTGAATGAACTTCACAGGCTCGCCCGGATTCGATACGATGATACCTGCATGGCCTATAGGACGGCTTTTGGGGTCGCTGCCACCGAAGAGGATGATATCGCCTTTGCGGCTTTCGGCTAGCGGAACTTCCTTGCCGATGTTGCCCATCTCTGATGAGGAGCGTGGCAGCGCCAGTCCCACTTTCTTGAAGATGTAGTTCACGAATCCGCTACAGTCAAAACCGGCCAAGGTCTGCCCGCCATATTTGTAGGGTATGCCCACCAAGGTCTTGGCATAGCTGATAAGGCTGTCCATATTGATAGAGAACTCGGATGTGTCCGGACCGCTGACAGTATACGCCAGTTCATTTGGCCGCTGCTCCTCTGCAAAGGCCGCAGAAGTAGGGGCGATCATGACAACGCAGGTCACCGCGATGAAAAGGATTGCTGTGAGGACGGTACTTGCTTTTTTCATGCTTTCGGGTCTTCTCAGGTCTGGATAGCCTTATTTTTTCAATGCGATACTCGCAGACTTGGCCTTTATCTTCTCGCTGGTCGGGAAGAACTTGGTGCCCCAAACGTCAAGCGTCTTGCGGGCAGAGTCAACGTAGGCTTTCTCTACAAGGATGTCGGCATAGCGCACGAGTCCATCCTCCAGAATCGGTGCAGAGACCTTGCTGGGCTTGTATTTCGGGTCGGCATAGGCAGTGGCCAGCCCGTTCATGGCATCTTTGATGTTGCGTTCCGCCTCGCCTTCGTTCTTGGTCAAAGCTTCCAACATGCCTTTATAGAACAGGATGTTGTAATCCTCGGGCATGGCCTTCACCAGATTCTTGTAGGTGGTCACGGCAACACGGTATTTCTTCGGGTCGTCCACATGGGGAGCGGCCTCGGCAATGCATGCTTTCTTCAGTAGTTCGAGGTAGTCGCGGTTGTCTTTGGCCCATGTGCCCTCCTTGTCCTTGGTGCGGAATTTGGTGGCATACTTAACGGCTTCGAACAATGCTTTTGGATACGCTGACTTCAACCCTGGATCGTCACTCAGACTGATCTGATAGAAGGCCATGCTGGCATAGAGATAGGGCTCCGGGTCCTTCTTGTACTTGTCGTCCTCGGTCATGCTTATCGCCTTGTCGCCCAGATCTTCCCACTTCTCATCGTTGTAGAGTTTCTCCAGTTTGAAATCCATTCCGCCAACTACTTGGGCAGAAACTGAAAAGGCTGGAACGAGAAGCGCAAGGGCAAAAAGTTGTTTCATGAAGCGTTGTTTGGCGGCTCATTTTTCATTTGAGCCCCGCGAAAGTAGTGATCTCTTTCGTAACAACCGCCAAAAGTTGTTCACTTCATCTTCACAATGCGCAGTGTCCGCACTGTTTGTGCCTGTTCCAAACGGAGCATGTATATGCCGGATGCAAGGCCTTGAAGCGAGATCTCAGGGCTGTTCAGCACGCCATTGCGCATCACTTTTCCGTAGGCGTCCACAACGGTATACGTCAGTTGCATACCGTCTTTCCAACCGGACAATCTGTAATTGTCACTTCCCGGATTGGGATATATGGACAGCTCCTGCATCACCACATCATTTATGCCTTCGGGCTCTGGACCGGTATAGATAAGAATGTTGTCGAGCAGCAGATGATTGCCTTTTCTGTTGAGTGTTTGGAATTTGACCAATGCCGTCTGGCCAGCCAAATTGCTCAGGTCGACATACTCGGTTCTCCATTCATTGATGGATTCTGGCAAGCGGTTGCTGCCGTCATCATCGTGCGTTGCGAGGTCGGCACCACCTTTCTGGTATACCGTGGCCCAATTCTGGCCGCAGTCGGTAGAAACGAGCACGCTCAGTGTATCTGCATAGTTCTGGTGGAAAAGCGTGTAATAAAGGTCAAACCGCAAGGCTGTTGGCAGGGCGACATCACTGACGGCCAGCAAGGGGCTGATCAATCCATCCAATTGACTCTGCTTGGGGGTGTATCTGAAAAAGTCCATGTGTGCAGAGATGGTGCTCCAATTCGGACCATCTACAGCCAACGTGTCCCAGGTAAGCAATCCATCAGGATTGTCCACGAGCCAACGGTCGTCATTCAATGTCACGGTCTCAAAATTCTCGGCAAAGGGGAGTGACTCTTCGCTTCTTCTGTCAAAGCGTAGGACAGTGCTGTTGTTATGACGGTCCAATTCAATCTCATCGTTGGTCAATGCGGCCCTGAACCATAGCTCGGTGAATCCATTGCCCGCCAACGTCAGTGCTGGTAAGGTGACATCGGTATAGGTGCCGGGAGTGATGGTGCCGCTCCACGCCTGCGTCTGATCGGACTGACCCACTTGTCCATAAACGATATCCGCATTGGTGATGGGCTGTTGGCCGCGGTTGTGAAGGCGCAATGTGGTCGTTATGCCAGTGGAGCATGTCACGGTCAACGAAGGGGAGACCACTTCCACGGCAAGATCCCATGCAGCGGATACAGGTGGTTCGGGCGTAAAGGTCAGCGATAGATGGTTGAAGGCCGCTTCCAGATTTATCATGCCCATACCGTAGGTGTTGTCCTCACCGGCCACACCCATATCGATGGCAGAGTAGTAAAGGGCCAGCATGATCTCCTCGCCAGTGGCCATAGGGAACGCCTCTTTGAGCAACAGCACTGCTCCGGCCGTATGCGGTGAAGCCATGCTTGTGCCTGAATAGAGCGCGTATTCGCCATTCTCTATGGATGAACGCACATTGACCCCCGGGGCGGACACCTCGGGCTTGATGGCCAACGAACCTTCGCCACCACAAACCGATGGCCCTCTGCTCGAAAAATCGGCAATCGGATAATTGGATGCATTCCCGTTCACCGCACCGACCGTAAAGGTGTTCACCAATCCCGTATTGATATAATTGGGTGTGCCGATTGTGGAGGCGTCCGGACCGTCATTGCCGGCAGCAAAAACGTTGGCTATACCTGCCAATTCCACAGCGGTCAACACATCGGCCACCACACTTTCGCACACCAGCGTGTCGGCTGGCGGGTCAAATCCCCACGAGTTGTTGATCACGTCCGGAACATCATCCAACGTGTTCGGGTCGCCATCCGGGTCGATGGCCCACTGGAATGCATACATGAAATCTGTGAGCGGTTTCAGGAATGCAAGGTTGCTCACCACAGGGTCTGACGCGATGAAGCGGGCATTGAATGCCACACCGATGGTGTCGGCCGTTGCGGCATCCAGGCCCATCATGGTGCCAGTGACATGCGAGCCGTGCGAACTTGATTTATCGCCCGGAAACCTCAGGTCGTAGGCGAACCACGTGCGTGCTATCGGATAGTTGAAATAGAGGAAATGGTCGCGCAGGGCAGGATGTTCGGGCCATACACCGGTGTCCAACGTGTAGCC
>JBFYQB010000215.1:0-5697 GCA_041302955.1 Flavobacteriales bacterium | reverse complement strand
CGCATCAGCGACATGACCGGTCGCACCATCATGGTTAGTACCATGCCTTCAGACCTTGTGTACATCGACCTCAGCGCACAGCCTAAAGGCATTTATCTGATGCGCATCGACCATGAGAATGGAAGCTCAGCACATAGACTCATCGTTCAGTAGGACAGCAAAGGTGCAAGGAATCACTATCGGCCAATTGTATATGGCAATTGACTGTGCCGGCTGAATCTACGCCCTGCAGTGCAGCCTAGCTGATGTGAAGGCCGAGATGGGCTTCTGAACTCAGATTCCGAACAGGGCGCGGAGCTCGGTGGCATCCTCGGGCTTCATCTTGCCCGCGAGGATGAGGCTTAATTGACGTCTGCGTAGCGCACCGTCATAGCGTTCCTTCTCCTCTTCTGTTTCGGGCACCACTTCTGGCACTGGTATCGGGTTGCCCATCTGATCCACCGCCACGAAGGTGTAGATGGCCTCGTTGCATTTGATCTGGTCCGATGTGGTGCGGTCCTCCACATACACATCGATGAATATCTCCATGCTCGAATTGAACGAGCGGCTCACTTTGGCTTTTAGCGTCACTATGTCGCCCAAGGCAATAGGGCGGTTGAATGATACATTGTTCACCGAGGCCGTCACCGACACCCGCTTGCACAGCCTATGTGCCGACACAGCAGCCATCACGTCCATCCAGTGCAGCAGCTTGCCTCCCATCAGGTTGCCCAGGGTGTTGGTGTCGTTAGGCAATACGATCTCGGTGCCTATGGCAAGGGTCTCGCTCGGTGTCTTCTTCTTGGTCATGCGGCTTGGTTATTGGGGCGCAAAGGTAGCCTCTCGCTATGCGGTATGCCTTGCGTCCAGACACAAAAAAACCGCGATGGGATGCCCACCGCGGTTATTTGTATCGGAACTAAGATCAGCCTACAGACGGTTCAACTTCTGCACCTGACGCTCGCCTGTTCTCAGGTTGGTCAGTTCCACCAGATAGATGCCGCTGTTAAGGGAAGCAACGCTCAGGTTGATATGGTCAGAGAATGAAGACTCCTCGAAAAGCAGATGGCCGCTTATGTCCATCACACGCAGACGCTGCTCGTCCGTGTTGTTCATGAACACAGTTACCTGGTCTGATGCAGGGTTCGGATAGATCATCATGCCATTGTCTGGCTCCACAGCTATCGGCTCATCCTGAACACCGGTATACAGCTTGGTCATCACAGGCAGTGTGATGCTGCTTGGGTGCTCTGGAGAGAATGCGATACGCTGAATAGCAACACGTGGCATCATCACAGGGGCATTCTCACCACCGAACTTGTAACCACGACCATCACCCGGCTTTCTGCGGAAGAACTCTCCGTCATTGATCGGAATGTTCGGATTCACTTGGAAACGGTTGTAGTTACTGCTGCTGACAAGGATCTTCACCTTGTGGCCATGACCAAAAGTGTAGGCCACTGGCAACATCTTGAAAGTATATTCATAGATCTCACCAATCTCAATGTTGGTGAATGGGATATTGTCGCCCGGATAAGGAGGCTCAGAATCTTCCCATGGACGCTCTACCAACATCTTGGCATAGTTGCGGGCGCGGGCATTCACACATCCGTCCTGAACAAAATACTCACGGCCATCAGGATATACGTCTACGATACGCACGTGGAAATCCGTGTCGGTAAGTCCAGTGCTTACACCTCCCACATTGCTTTTGGCAAAAAGGGTAACGGTAGGGAATCCAACTATACACAATGAATCCTGAACCACTTCGGTCTCAAAAGCAACAACACCTGGACGGTCTATGGTATGTGGCGCATAACGCGGGTCCTTCAGATTGAACTGCCCTTGACTGTCGCGTTCACCATCAGGTGTACGCACGATCATGTTAGCACCACCAATGGTACGGATCGGATCATCTGGGTCGTGCACGAACATGGTGAATCCTTCATCCGTGGTAGGTGCGCTCTGGTTGAGCGAACCGCCCTTGTGCAGAAAGTAGCGTGTACGCTGAATAGCATCCCAATCACGACCTTCTGGCAGTGGGAAGGTATCCGCGGCCAACCAGTAGTTACCGAGACCGATATTAGTGGCATCAGAATCATCATTGGGCCCGATCACATACATCCTGACGTTTGGCACCACCTCTGGATTTCCGAAATCCTTGAACGGTATCGGAGCAACATCATCGCTCGCAAGACCAGGAATGAGCGAGCCGACCTCCACATCAGGAATAGTGATTGGAAAGTTGCCAAGCAGCGGAGAGACGAGCTCGGCCTGCAAACCACTGATAGGACGCGAGCCGTTCAAAATGCCGATAAGTTCTTCGAAAGGAACACGAAGATCCGCAGCAGGAACACGCACCCCTACAGAACCAAGACCCAATGGCAGATCGAACAGTGGGATCACGTTCTGTGATTCGGGCAGCACGAAGGTCGGTTCACCTAAGTACTGATCAGAATGATAGTTCAAGTTGTAACGATACCAGCCGATAAGCTCCGAATTCAGCGCCTTGGATATCTGCACGTTCTCGGTGTTGAAGTCATCGAAGTTGATGCCCATTACATCAATGACATTCACAGGATAGGTACGGTCGCCTGTTGTACGGTTACCAATGGTCTGGTGCGCCCATGGACCGATCACCAACTTCTGAAGATTGCGGTTCGTTGGGCTCAGATACTTGCGCATGTTGCTCCAGCTCTCTGCTTGTCCGTCAATGAAAATATCCCACCATCCTACAAGGTGATAGCCAGGGGTCTCCATGTTCTTCCAACGAACAGTATTGCGGTTAGCGCGAGGAATGCTGCCAAAACCAAGGAGACCTTCAGGATCGCTGTCTTCCGTGTCTTCCACCACAAGAGTACCGTTGATGCGCTTAGCTTTCGAAACAGCCTCGCCATCAGAGTTTACCATTGCGCGGCTAATGTCCATGTCCGCGCGGCCCGGTGAATTCGGATAGTAACCAGCAGGGAGCACCTCACCAGAACCAGCGTCCAAGTAACGGACATTCAAAAAGTGGTCGATAGCAAGGTTGGCCGCTGCAAACATGTTCTGACCATACGTGCGGGTCTCACCGTTCACACTTATCGTGTGTGGCAGGTCATAGTCGGCAGAGCTATGCAGGTTATTGTCCATATCGTTGTCGATAGGGATCAGGTCGTCATCCGTACCAGAGAAGATCTGTCCGGCCAACCAACCTGTTACCAAACGGTCGCGGAGCACACCATTCGGGAAACCTACACTCTTGTAGAAATCGGCAGGGGCAACAATAGGGAGGATACACTTCAGTCCGGGCTCATTCACGTTGATCCGGTGAGCCGCAGCAGCCTGATACTGGTTGTATCCCAATGCCGAAGCCCCGAACATACCGATACGGCCATTGATCATCTTGTCGCGGGTCTCTTTGATGCCGTCACCGTCAAGGTCAAAATCACGCATCAGACTATCTGTGGCATATTTCAATGACCAGTAGCCATCCTCGTGCCTGTTACCATTGCGAGCATCATTGAACGGGGTCTTGTCCAACACGTGCTTGTAGTTCGGGTGGTAGGCGTTCTTGTTGTACGAATCGCTCATCAGTGGCAGGTAAACACCTCCCGAAGTATAACGTCCGCGCATGTCCTGCTTGGCATATACATAGCCCAACAGACCGATCACCGCCCCTTCCTCAGCGTTCTGATCGCCCTTGTCGTAAGGCGTACGCGACAGGATCATGGGCAGCTGTTGCGGGTTCGGGTTCGGAAGTCCGTTCACCGTCTCATAGATAAGAAACTGCTTCCCGCGTGGGATAAGCTCCAGGCTGAACTCCTGCGTGCCTCCTCCCAACTGTGCTGGGATGTCGATATTGATCGGCACTATCAGACAGTCCTGCAACAGCGGCAGATAGAGGTCGGTCATCAGCTTCACCCCGTCCGGCATTACAAACTCCTCGGTGACCACCGTGGTCAACTCGCTGAAGTTGTCGATCTTACCGTTCAGAACAGCCTGAGCCTGCGCTTGCAGCGCGGCACCGGCCACAACGATGGAGAGTAGGATTTTTTTCATGGCAATGGTGATTTAGAATTTCTTGATGTCAACAAGGATGGAACCGTATACCATCGCACCAATGGTCGGAGAACCATAGGCCTCGATGCGTCTCTGATTGTAAACGTTGGAAGCACCCACACGGAAAGTGGAGAACCATTTTGGCACTTCGTAGCTCAAAGATAGGTCGAGCGTGTGGTAGGATGGTACCTTTCCATCACCAAATGTGCTCTCCCAGTCAAATCCGTCAACCCACTGGAAGTTGGCAGCAAAGCCAAGTCCTTTCCAAACATTGCGCCCCTTAACGCCAAGGTTCATCTTGTGCTCAGGTGTGTTGAAGCCTGGAATGATCGGATCGTCCAGATCAGAATCTATGAGGCGAGCAAAGGTGTAGTTGAATGTGCCCGTGTATTTCGGGGTGAAATAGTAGGCCAATCCAATGGTAGCACCCATGGAACGTACCTCCTGATCAGCATTCACAGGTATCTGATAGATCTGGCGCGTTGGGCTGCCTTCTGTGTGCGAAAGCAATTGGTCAACCCCGCTCTCCTCGCCTGCAGTGGCATTGAAAGGCTGTACCACTCTTATCTCACCGATAAAGTCGGTGTACCAGTTGTAATAGAAGCTCGCATCAACGAACAGACGCTTAAAGAAGGTGCCGCGGTAACCCACCTCGATAGTCTTCACCTGCTCTGGGCGGATAGGCTTGGCGCTGTAGGTCTTCAGTTTTCCTGTGGCCACATCATACACAGAATCTGTCCAAAGATTGTTCACCTGCATACTGTCAACATAGTCGTTGAATTCGGTAACAGACTCCAAGGTATAAAGGTTGTCCCAACCGTTCAGATTTCCCGCAATGATGAGCGGACCAACGTCCAAGCGGATGTACTGGTTCTGCAACGTTGGACTGCGGAATGCACTCTGGGCCGAGATGCGGAAGCTGTGGCCTTTCAGATCGTACATCAACGAGAGACGTGGCGAGAACTGCAATGGGAAATTCTGGTTCTTGTCCAAACGTACCGACCCCTGTATCTTGAACTTGTCGTCAAATAACCGCTTGGTCAACTGCACGAATCCACCATACTCGATCTGCGACAGGTCAACGAACTCAGCATCCAAGTTGGCTGCTCCATTCTCAAGTGTGTCTGCACGGTTCACAAGCGTATCAGAGAAGATGGTGCCGTAAGACTGCGGATCGTATCTGCGGAAACTTGCACCTACCAGCACATCCATCCATTTCCAGTCAAACTGGTATTGGCCTTCAATGTGCTGCAGATTGGACTTGTCTGTAAAGAGCGAACCTGACTGTAGGTCGGGATTGGTGATGATGGCCTTGCGCAACGAATCGAATTTCTCCGATCCTGCTGCTATCCATCCATTCGCATCAGCCTCAGCACGGGCGAACTCATGCGCAGTGGCCACCTGTGTGGCCGACACTCCATTATCAAAATCGTTCGACATCACGCGGAGCGTGTCGAAATAGGCGCCAAGGTATTCTCCCACATAATCAGAGATGCCCTCCTTGGAAATGTTGATGGCCGTGAACACTGCGTCATACGAATCGCCTGCATCCTCGAGGGTGGTATAGGCACGTACTTTCCAGTTTCTGCCGCTCACCTCCAATTTATGCTGTTGGAAAAGGATGTTGTTGATGCTGTAACGGTTCGAACCCTGATACACGCCCTTACCGATACCGAA
>JBFYQB010000214.1:0-2948 GCA_041302955.1 Flavobacteriales bacterium | reverse complement strand
TCTTCGGAATCCATCAACGAGACCGCCTACTTCAACGACACCTTGAATGCAGGCAGCAGCTTTGGCCTCAACACGGTGATGATGGGCCTCCGCTACAACATCATCAACAAGAAGTTCCTGCTCACCGCAGGCATCAATGGCGAGGCCAACGTGGCGCGCTACGACTCGCTGACGGCCATCCGCACCGGGCCGCTCACCTTTGTCATCCATCCATACCTGAGCACGGGTACAAGCTTCGGGAAGTTCTACACCCAGCTGGAGGCCGGCTACCGCATACGCACCAATGGATACAGCCACGAGCTTGACCTTGGCTATGAGCTGGGCTATTCGTGGAATCAAAAGACCTTTTTCATCCTCAATGTGCGCGGTCGCGTATCGGTGCAGAACGGTTCGTATGACAATGCCACATCCATCGAACATCCCTATGGCCGCGACATCCACACGCTCATCGACCCCAACAACCAGACCTACGTGGGCTACGGGCTGAAGTTCATCCAGAAGATAAAGAAGGTGCACATCAACGCGGGCATCTACAGTGGCTACGGTCAGCTGGTGGCCGCCACTCCGAGCTTCAATCTCGGCCTCGCCTACGAATGGTGATGCCGCTGGCGCATGGAACTTCCCATAAACCCGCTCTATATCAAGGCCCTCCACATCATCTTCGTGGTGACGTGGTTCGCGGGACTGTTCTATATGGTGCGCCTGTTCATCTACCACGCTGAGGCCCGCGAAAAGCCCGAGCCCGCCCGCAGCATCCTGAGCGAGCAGTATAAACTGATGGAGTGGCGCCTGTGGTATATCATCACGTGGCCATCCGTCTTCCTCACCTGGTTCTTCGGCCTCTGGCTGATGTTCGCCTTTCACTACTGGACCCAACCCTGGATGCTGCTGAAACTGGGCATGGTGGCCGGCCTTACGCTCTACCACCTCTACTGCCACCGCATCTTCAACCGTTTTCAGAACGATGGCGCCACCTGGGGCTCCACGCGGCTGCGCATGTGGAACGAGGTGGCCACCCTATTCCTCTTCGCCATCGTGTTCGTTGTGGTGCTCAAGAGCGCCATCGGTTGGCTATGGGGCATGCTCGGACTGCTGCTCTTGGCGGCAGTGATGATGATCGCCATCAGACTCTATAAGCAAGGAAGGAAAGTGTAGGCCTCAGTGGGCCACGATGCGTGCCTCTTTGTTGCTCAGGCTGACAGAGGCGAGCATCGCTTCGGCATCGGCAACAGAGGCATAGGTGGCATAGGCCACCAGATGGGCGCCTTGGGCATCCACACCGGCATATTCGGCCACAAAACCACGCTGTTGCAACTTGGCAAGATGGGCATCGGCAGCCGTCCTATCGGCAAACGAGGCGGCCACCACATGAAACTGTGTAGGATAGGCCACGGCCACCTCCTCCACTTCGACCGCTACCGTGTCGGCTGTGACGGCAATTGTTTCCTCAACGGCCTCTGTTGCGGGCATCAGCCATGTGGGTTGGAACATGCGCGGTGTGTAGGCCATCTGGTTGCCCGAGGTCATAAGCCCCATCTCGGCCACCAGATGCTTGCCGTTGTCCACAACGCCCTGCTGAAATGGCAACCAGATCATTATTCCCGCCACCATGGCCGCAGCGGCATAGCCTGCAATGCGCTTGATGGGCAATGTGCGCGCTGTGTGCAAGGCGATGACCTTGATGTCGCGCTCGCGCTGCACCTCCACCACCTGCAAGGGCCGAAGACCGAAAGCGTCCAGCAATGGAATGCTGTCCGCATCGGGCGTGAAGCGCAGCTGACCCAGGTGATCCTGCCGCAGCGTACCGATTCCCTGCCATTGCACCGCTTCGCCCTTGGCGAGCGTAAAACGCAGTTCGGAGATGGCATCTGTAAGCCAGAGATCGGCCTCCAGAGGTGCGAAGCCCCAATGCGTGGCCACGCGCTGCGCCAAGAGACCATCGTTGTGATCAAGCTGGGCATTGAAGAGCACCGTCATGGATGGCGGCACCATCCGCCCGCGGTGGGCGTCCAACTTGGCAGGCACGCGCTCTGTGACAAGACCACCCAACCCTGGCACAATGACCATAGGGTGCTGCTGCAGAAGCTGTTGTATTATCTGACCGAGCTGGTGGGCGTACATGGAGGGTGTTTCCGCTAAGGGGGTTGCAAATTAAACCAATTCAACGGGCCGCGGGCAGCCCATGGAAAGGAATTTCTTGGGCAATGGAAACTACTTGCGCTCCTTCTTATTCAGGTTGAATCCGCCCTTGGACTGGCGGCCCGAAAAGTAGAACGGATTAGGGCTGACGAACTTGACCATCACTTCCAGACCGCCCTGATAGCCGGACGCAGAGGCGAGCCCCGAAACACTGAGGTCATAACTGATGCCCAGTGCAAATCGGTCGAACTCCACGAGCACCTGCGGGACGATGGCATCGGCCCATCGATAGGTGGCCCCAGCACTGATGGCCGCACCACGCACCCAGCCGGTCACCTTGGCGGCCTCCTTGAGCGTGTAGCGGTACATGCCCCCGAAAATGAATTCTGTGGACGGCCCCTGCAAGGCGAACATGATCGTGGGCACCACTGCCGATCTGCCCGTGCCCAACCCGATAAGCCCATTGGCATGCACCGTCCATTTGATATGCAGACTGTCTGAAACCCCGAGATTGAACATCTGCTCGGGACGATTGAGATGGAAGAGCCCCGTGCCTACAGTGAACTTGAGATCGTTGAAGTGGCTGAACCCTTCGGGTGCCGCATAGTCCCATGCCACGCCCAGCGACACATCGGGCTGCACAAAGGCATTGAACTGGCCTATCTCGCCACTGTTCATGGTGGGATCGTGGTTCTGACCGTCATATTGGTTGCCCCAGACCATGGCATCGGTATTGACACCGCGGTAGAGCATTCCACTCTGGATACCTGCCGTAAGCCTTTGATCCTTGTTCAGGTTGATGGTTCCGG
>JBFYQB010000213.1:0-6310 GCA_041302955.1 Flavobacteriales bacterium | reverse complement strand
CCCGGCAAGGATATCAGCCTGAGCTTTCCCAAGGAAGGCGAGGCGAAGGAAGGCATGGAAACCTTTGTTGGAGAGACCGACCGCTACGGCAACTTCAATTGGCAGCAGGACCGCAGTGGGTCTTACGGAGGCATCACCTATCGCGACAGCTACTACATCAACGACAAGAAGGTGAGCAAGGAGGAATACCTTGCCATGAAGGCCCAGTTTGAAGAGGCCGAACAAGTGGAACGCAACGAAGTGGCCGTAGCCGCGAATGATGAAGCCTTTGATGCCTACCTGCTCAAAAGCGGGAGCCTGGGCTGGATCAACTGTGACAAGTTCTATGATGCGGAGGCCACCACGGAATTCGTTGTGAACGTGGACACTGCGCTCCATCCATCAGTTCGACTGGTGTTCGACAACATCAACTCCGTGATGAATGGAAGCTATGACCCACGAAAAGGCAAGGTGGTTTTCGCTGGTATTCCCGTGGGGGAAAAGGCAAGGGTTGTTGGCTACAGCATCGTGAACGATGTGCCTTATATGGCCTCTCAGTCCATTACCATAGCACCCAACCAGACAGAGACCCTGCGCCTGCAGCAGACCACCAAACAAGGCATGGAGCAGCAGTTGGCCAGTCTTCGGTGAAGATCAGTCCGTTGGTCGGAGAAAATCGAGGTTGCGTTTCAATCCTGAGAATTTGGCCCGTTTCACAGCCGATTTCTGAAACACCTTCATGAAGACCTCTTCGGTCAGCTCGTGCCAGTCATGGGCTGTCATGCCCAGCATGTCAGGATGAGGGTTGAAGGCAGGTTCGGTATGCGGTTTCGCGAAGCGGTTCCACGGACACACATCCTGACAGATGTCGCAACCAAAGGCCCAGTTCTCAAAGGTGCCTTTCATCGCCTCGGGAATGCTGTCCTTCAGTTCGATGGTGAAATAGGAGATGCACCTCGACCCATCGACCACATAAGGCTGTATGATGGCCTCCGTTGGGCAAGTATCGATGCAGCGTGTGCAGCTGCCGCAATGGTCCTGCATGGGCGCATCGGGCTCCAGCTCGATGTCCAAGATCAGCTCACCGATGAAGAAGAAGGAACCCTCCTTTGGGCGGATGATGTTCGTGTGTTTGCCCATCCATCCCAATCCTGAGCGGATGGCCCACGCCTTGTCCATCACAGGCGCACTGTCCACGAATGCGCGCCCGTTTATCTCCCCGATCTCCTGTTGGATGAACTCCGTCAATTGCCGCAGTTTACCTTTGATCACATGATGATAATCCTGTCCGTAGGCGTACTTGGACACCTTAGGAGCAGAACCATCGTGCTGCGTTTCTTCAGGAAAATAGTTGAGCAGGACTGTGACCACACTCTTTGCCCCATCGACAAGTTTTGTAGGGTCGAGCCGCATATCAAAGTGGTTGGCCATGTAGGCCATTTCGCCATTGTAATTCTGGTTCAGCCAATGTTCGAGCCTCGGGGCCTCCTCCACCAAGAACCCAGCTTTGGAGATTCCGCAGGCCAGAAACCCGAGGCGCTGGGCCTCAGATTTTATCAGATTTGAGGCTGACTGTCTCACCACTCGTTCTTGGGTATCTCAACCGAAAAGCGTCCCCTCATCCTTGGGGCTTATCCGTCCAAGATGCTTGTAGGCTTTCTCTGTCACCTGACGGCCACGAGGCGTGCGTGCCAAATATCCTTCCATGATGAGGAAAGGCTCGTATACCTCTTCGATAGTGCCACCCTCTTCGCCTACAGCCGTGGCAATGGTGGTCAGTCCAACTGGGCCACCCTTGAATTTATCGATGATGGTGGTCAGGATGCGGTTGTCCATTTCATCCAATCCATGCTTATCCACGTTGAGGGCGTTGAGAGCGAATTGCGAGATGTCGCGGTCAATGATGCCATTGCCTTTAATCTGCGCAAAATCGCGCACCCTGCGCAATAGTGCATTGGCGATGCGTGGTGTTCCACGGCTTCTTCGGGCGATCTCCTCTGCCGCATTGCCATGAATCTCCACACCAAGAATGTTGGCCGAACGGGTGACAATGCCCTTGAGCACCACCGCATCATAATACTCCAATCGCGATGTGATGCCGAACCTTGCCCGAAGCGGAGAAGTGAGCAACCCCGAGCGTGTAGTTGCGCCCACAAGGGTGAAGGGGTTAAGCTGAATCTGCACCGACCGTGCGTTAGGTCCAGACTCGATCATGATGTCGATGCGGTAATCCTCCATGGCCGAATAGAGGTATTCCTCCACGATGGGACTGAGGCGATGTATCTCATCAATGAAGAGTACATCGTTCGGTTCCAGATTGGTGAGCAGACCAGCAAGGTCGCCTGGCTTATCGAGTACTGGACCCGAGGTCAGTTTGAGACTCACCCCGAGGTCGTTGGCGATGATGTTGGCCAAGGTGGTCTTACCCAGTCCAGGAGGGCCATGCAGCAGCACGTGGTCCAACGCTTCGCCCCGCAGTTTGGCGGCTTCCACAAAAACGCGGAGATTGTCAACCACCTTGTCCTGCCCACTGAAATCGGCAAATGCCCCCGGACGAAGAGCACGTTCCGTTTCACGGTCTATGGGCAGTTGTTGTTCTTTGGACGGGTCGAGGTTCTGGTTCAAGTTGATGGTGGTGTGAACGTCAAAAGTAGAGATTTGGCCTATTGAAGGTTTTTTTAGCGACTAAGCTGATCTACGTACACATCAAGTCGCTGCGAAACATACATTTGGGCCGCAATTAAGTTCAACCAAACAAACAAAATCATGAGAATGAAATCTACTCTTGCAACGTTTGCGCTTGCGGTGCTTGTTTCCTTCGCGGTACAGGCGCAGAAAATGACACTCACATCAGGAACCTTCAAGGCACTGACAGGTCAGGCTGAGGTCAATGTGGTGTACAAGTACGATGGAATGAAAGTGGGCATTGGTAAGAAAGCCCTTCCAGAGGACGAGTACATCGACAAGAAAAAAGGTGAGTACAACAAGAAAGAAGCTGGTCGTGGCGATTCTTGGGAGAAGGACTGGACTGCTGACCGCGAGAACAAATACCACAACAAGTTTGAGGAACTGATGAACAAAGGTTTCAAAGGAACCGTGTTCGGACGCAACAAGAGCGGAGCGAAATACACGCTTATCGTTCACACCACTACTACCGAGCCAGGATGGAACATTCCTTTCGTAGGAAAACAGCCTTCTTTGGTCGACATGACCGTTACTTTGGTTGAGACCGGAAATGAAGGAACTCCACTTGGAGTGATGACATCTATCGGATCGCCTGGCACAACTTATGGCTACGGTGACTGGGATACAGGTATCCGTATCCAAGAGTCATACGCCAAAGCGGGCAAATCTTTGGCTGCTTGGTTGCCGAAGAAAGGCATGAAGTAATAGGCTTATCAGTGTGAATTTCATAGAAAGGGCGACCAATTGGTCGCCCTTTCCTTTTTCCATTAACACAATTTGTCAGCCATACCATTAGGCCTGACCCTATATTTGGCCGCTCTTAACGTCACGACATGAAGAAATCGCTTACAATCGGCCTATTGGCCATCACCTGCTCTGCCATAGGCCAACCTTCATCGGTGGTCATTCCCCAAGGGGTAAAGCACATCGAAACGGTGGAGAAGAAGGGAAACGAACTCGTCATCCCTTATCAGAAATATGAACTGGACAATGGGCTAACACTCATCATCCACGAGGACCATTCGGATCCGATCGTGCATGTGGATGTGACCTATCACGTAGGTTCGGCCCGCGAGGAACCTTGGCGTTCGGGGTTTGCCCACTTTTTTGAGCACATGATGTTTCAAGGATCGGACAATGTGGCCGATGAGGAGCATTTCAAGACCGTTTCCGAATCAGGCGGAAACCTGAATGGAACCACCAATGCCGACCGCACCAACTATTTTGAGACCGTTCCCAGCAATCAGCTGGAGACCGCCCTTTGGCTGGAGGCCGACCGCATGGGCTTCTTCCTCGATGCTGTTACCCAACAGAAATTTGAGGTGCAGCGCGCCACGGTGAAGAATGAGCGTGGACAGAATTACGACAACCGTCCATATGGCCTTATCCGCGAGAAAGTGGCCCAGGCGCTCTACCCACAGACACATCCCTACCATTGGCCAACCATAGGATACTTGGAAGACCTTGACCGTGTGAGTGTGCAGGACCTGAAACAGTTCTTCCTCCGTTGGTATGGTCCGAACAATGCATCACTCACGGTGGGTGGAGATGTTGACCCGTCAAGCGTATTGGCGCTGGTGAAGAAATATTTCGGTTCCATTCCACGTGGAGCAGCTGTTTATCGCCAGAAACCCCTGGATGTGAAATTGGATGCAGACCGCTACATCTCTTATGAGGACAATATCCGTTTCCCACTCCTTATGATGGCCTACCCTACGGTGCCCAACTACCATCCTGATGAGGCGCCATTGGATGTGCTCTCTGATATTCTCGGAGGAAGCAAGAGCTCTCTGTTCTACAAGAATTTTGAAAAAGCACAGGTGGCCATTCAGGCGCAGGTGAGCAATCCTTGTCAGGAACTTGGCGGTTATTTCACGCTTACTGTTTTGCCTTATCCCGGTAGGACGCTGGCAGACATGGAGGCAATGATCCGCGCCACACTTATCGAGTTTGAACAGACCGGAGTGAGCGATGAGGCTTTGGAGCGCTACAAATCGACACATGAGAGTTTTGTCATCAGCAGTTTGGAGACCGTTAGTGGCAAGGTTTCGCAACTGGCTCAGAACGAGTTCATGCTCGGCACTCCGAACAACATTGCCAACGACCTGAAGCGCTATAATGCCGTTACCAAAGAGGACGTGATGCGTGTTTATCAGAAATACATCAAGGGCCAAGCGGGCGTCATACTCAGCGTTTATCCAAAAGGCCAAGCACAACTGGTAGCCAAGCCCGACAACTTCACCTATGTGCGCGATAAGGGATTGACTCCTAACCTTGCGCAGTATGAAGGACTTTCGTACACCAAGCCTACCCCGCAACAGGATGGTTTTGACAGATCCAAGCGTCCTGCCTCTGGAACCAACCCGACCATCAACATCCCTGAATTCTGGAAAACGGGTCTCGAAAACGGACTTACCGTCATTGGAACCAAAAATGACGAGATCCCTAAGGTATATATGCGTTTTGGGGTAAGGTCAGGACATCGGTACACGGATGTTTCCAAGGCGGGCATCGCCACGCTGTTCGCTTCTATGATGGCTGAGACCACGAAGAGCTATAGCACCGAGGCGCTGGACAGCGAATTGGAGAAGTTGGGCAGTTCCATAGAGGTGTATTCAAGTGCCGAGGAGATCGTGGTGAACCTGAGCTCCCTGACCAAGAATCTGGACAAGACCCTGAAACTGTTGGAGGAAGTGCTCTTTTATCCGGTGTTCAGCGAAGAAGAGTTCAACCGCAAGAAGTTCGAGCAGATGGAGGCCATTGCCAATCAGGTGAATGTGCCTACCACGTTGGCTGATAATCTCTACGATGAGCTGCTTTATGGCAAAGGCCACATCATGGCCATATCGGAACTGGGCACTGCCGAGACCTTGGAGAATGTGACCCTGGCCGATGTGCAGCAGTTTTACGATGCACGTTTTGCGCCCAACATCACCAATCTGGTCATCGTAGGCGATGTAGAGAAGGATGCGGTGCTTCCAAAGCTGAGTTTCCTGAATGCATGGAAAAAGCGAAGTGTCACCCTTCCCAACGAGGTTGCAGTTCCTACGGTCAACAAGACCAAGCTCTATCTGCTCGACAAGCCGGGGGCTGCACAGAGCGAGATACGCATGGGCTACATGACCATTCCGTATGATGCAACAGGGGAGTTTTACAAGGCAGGACTGATGAATTTCCCATTGGGCGGTTCGTTCAACAGCCGTGTGAACCTGAACCTGCGCGAAGACAAGGGCTGGACCTACGGTGCTTTCAGCTACTTCAGCGGAACCAAGCATTCAGGCCCGTGGACAGCTCAGGCCGGAGTGAAAAAAGAAGCTACCGACAGCGCTTTGGTTGAATTCGTAAAGGAGTTTCAGAACTATGCCGCCAATGGACCTACTGCCGATGAGGTAATATTCACCAAGAACTCCATTGGGCAACAGGATGCCTTGAAATTTGAGGCCGGATATCAGAAGACAGGCTTCCTGAACCGTATTCTCACCTATGGTCTGGATGCAGATTACACCAAGAAGCAGAATGCTGTGCTGGCCGCGATGACGGAGAGCGAACTGGATGCGCTGGCCAAGAAATACGTTGACTTGAACAAGATGACCATTGTGGTGGTGGGCGACAAGGCCTCGATACATGAAGGTCTGTCCAAATTGCC
>JBFYQB010000212.1:0-4082 GCA_041302955.1 Flavobacteriales bacterium | reverse complement strand
ATCTTAGCCCCCATGGAAGATCATACACCTCGCAAGTTCGCCATAGTAGCGGCCCTGCTGCTGGCGGGAGTATTCTCGCTCGTCCTCGTGTTGGTGGATCATCTGATGTTCTCGTCATCGGTGTCATCTCTTATGCTCGTTGCGCGGTCAGCAGGTCTTTTTGTTCTGCTCGCCTTGGCAGTCTATCTGAGCATCATGTATATCATCAACGATTTCATCTATGAGAAGATCCGCGTGATCTACAAGACGATGAACAGCCAACGGCCGACCAAGGAGAATCTGAAAAAAGACATCCGCGAGAACAATGGCGTGATTGACCGCGTGAACCGCGATGTTATCACATGGGCCGATAAGCAGCGTGACGAGATACAAAGCCTGAAAGATCAGGAGGAGTTCCGAAGAGAATTCATTGGCAACGTGAGCCACGAACTTAAAACACCCATCTTCAACATCCAAGGCTACATCCATACACTGCTCGATGGCGGGCTGGAGGATGATGAGATAAATCGGAAGTTCCTTCAGCGTGCCGATAAGAGTGTGGAGCGGATGATCAGCGTGGTCAACGATCTGGAGACCATCTCCAAGCTGGAAAGCAGTCAGATCGAGCTCAATGTGGTGAAGCTGAATATCCTCGATCTTGCAAAAGAGATCATCGAATTGCAGGAGATGAAGGCCACTAAGCGCGATATCGAACTGCGGTTCAACAAGAAGTATGACAAGCCTATTCTTGTCATGGCCGATGCCGACCGCATCAAGCAGGTCTACATCAACCTTATTGACAACAGTATCAAGTACGGATCATCGGGCGGATTCATCGAACTGAGATTCTATGATATGGACGAGCATATTCTGTGCGAGGTGTCCGATGATGGTAGCGGTATAGAAGAGAAGCATATTCCGCGTCTGTTCGAACGGTTTTACCGCGTGGACAAAGCCCGTGACCGCAATGCGGGAGGTACTGGGCTCGGTCTCTCCATCGTGAAGCATATCATCGAGGCTCATGGCGAGTCCATCAGCGTTCGCAGCTCAACAGGTGATGACAGTGGCACCACATTCTCCTTCACATTGAAGAAGACCAAATAGCCTATAAGGTTTGGCTATCTGGTGCCTGTCGATGGCTGATTTCAATGGCTAAATGCTGTTCACGAACCGTTCTACATGCGCCTTGTAGGCATCGGAACTCATTGCCTTGAATCCCTTGTAGAATGCAGACCGTCCCCAAGCTTCCTGCAGGTTGAATTCACGCTGTTCCATTAGCAGATGTTGTCCTTTGCCATCGAACATCTTGCCGAGATACTCCTGCTCGGTCTGGCCCGGTGTTGGCACGAACACGGCTTTCTTGCCCAGTACAGAAAGGTCCATGATGGTGCTGTATCCCGATCGCGATATGATGAGCCTCGATTCTTTAATGGCTTGTTCGAGTTCGGCAGCCGGCAAATGAGGCACAATGCGATGACCTAGAACGTCTGTCCGCTCGTGCTTTACTTCCGGTGTGCCGAGCACCGCCATGGCACTACCTTGAAACTTCTCCAGTTGGTCTAATACCATCTTCTCGAAGCGCGTGCGTTGTGGCTCAGGACCCGATATGATCACCAGCACATCGCGCACTTCTTTGCACACTGAAGGTTCGAAACGAGATAGCGGTCCAATATGAACGCCTTGCTCCGGCATAGGATACTTGTGTGCAAGGTCGCCCGAAAGGCCATCTTTGGCGTGATCGGGAACCCATACTTCGGTATACTCCTCCATATAGTTCATGTGCAACTTATAGAGCAACGGTTCGAGAATGGGCGCTTTTATCATCACCTGATGGGTGATGTACACACAAGGCACCCGCTCGGAATAGAGTCCGAATCGGTTGTCTGAAATAACAGCATCGATGTGGTGCTCAGTGATAATGACATCCAGTTCATCACATTCTTGGGCAATGCGGTTCAGGATGCGGGGCGCGGCCACACTCATCTTCCAAGCCATGCCCCGTCCTTCTGGATAAGTGATCTCGTAACCCTTGAAGGGAATGAACTCCCTGCCGGGAAATTCCTCGATAAGGAGCGCCAACGGACGGCCCTCGCATGCTATCACGGGGATGTGTCCCAGCGCTTCAACGTGTCGGATAAGCGGTATGCACCTCGTGGCGTGGCCCAATCCCCAATCAAGTGGGGCTATGAGGATGCGTTTTGGCATGATGTGGCGCAAGTTGGGGATTAATGCCGAATCAAGGGAGGTCGGCACATCTGAATGTGATGAGCCATGCACAGGACTTATCCAAGTGCCATTTTTCACGATTTCGGTCAGCATTGCAAGTTATGATCGGTTTGATACCCTATTTATACAATCCCTTGCCTCCGAACAGGCACAAGTGTAATTTCGCGACCCACTTCTGCACAGTACATGGAAAAAGCGATAGTAGACAAGGCCCGGCAATGGATGGGTGAGGCATTTGATGACGCGACCCGTGAGGCTGTTGCGGATATGATGGCCAACAACCCCGAGGAACTGACCGAGAGCTTTTATCGCGAATTGGAATTCGGCACTGGAGGCTTGCGCGGCATCATGGGGCCAGGCACCAATCGGGTGAATATGTATACCATCGGCATGGCCACACAAGGGTTTGCCAATTATTTGAAGCAGTCGTTCAGTGGCCCTATCAGCATTGCTATAGCATATGATTGTCGCAATAACAGCAAGTTGTTCGCACGGAAAACAGCTGAGGTATTCAGTGCGAATGGTATCCATGCATATCTGTTCAGTGATCTGAGGGCTACGCCCGAACTTTCGTTCGCGATACGCCATTTTGGATGTAAGGGTGGTGTAGTGCTTACCGCATCTCACAATCCCCCAATGTATAATGGTTACAAGGCCTATTGGGAGGATGGTGGGCAGCTGGTCGCCCCCCACGACACCAATGTGATACAAGAGGTGCAATCCATCACGGGCCCAGAAAAGGTGCAATGGACCGCCAACGAAGCGCTGATCACCCTTGTAGATAAGGAGGTGGACGATGCCTATGCACAAGGTGTATTGTCGCTGTGCCTTTCACCCGAGGCGGTGAAGGCCAACAGTGATATGAAGATCGTGTTCACTGCGCTGCATGGTACTTCTGGTACAATGGTGCCGCGATGCCTCAAGGAACTTGGCTTCACCCATGTGCATGAAGTGGCCGAACAGGCCGCGCCCGATGGCAATTTCCCCACTGTGAAATCACCAAATCCGGAAGAGGCCGATGCCTTGAAAATGGCGATGGAACAGGCTCAGGTTATTGGAGCCGACCTTGTGATGGGCTGCGATCCGGATGCCGACCGCGTGGGCATTGCTGTGCGTAATCCAGACGGAAATCTGGAATTGTTGAACGGCAATATGACAGGCTCGCTATTGTTGCACTATCTGTTGACACGATGGAGTGAACTGGACAAGTTGAATGGAAGGCAGTTCACAGCCAAGACGATAGTGACCACCGACCTTTTTGAGCGTATATCGAAGGCCCACAATGTGCCGTGCTTCAACGTGCTTACGGGATTCAAGTACATCGGGGAGCTGATCCTGAAATACGAGGGCGAGCTCCAGTTCATAGGTGGTGGCGAGGAAAGTTACGGCTACCTCGCAGGTGACCTTGTGCGCGACAAGGATGCTGTACTGGCCTGCACCCTCATTGCTGAGATGTGCGCTTGGGCCAAGGCTCAGGGCAAGAGTCTCTACGACCTGCTGATAGACATCTATCTGCAACACGGCCTTTTTCATGAAGATCTTATCAGTTTGAAAAAGGAAGGCCGGAGCGGCCAACAGGAGATTGCCGAAATGATGGACGGCCTTAGGAACAATCCACCGAAATCCCTTGCTGGATCGGATGTTCTTTGGCTGAACGACTACAAGCTGAAACGATCCACGTGCCTCAACGATGGCAGCGTGATAGCCACCGGGCTGCCATCATCTAATGTATTGCAGTTCATTACAGAAGATGGAACGGTGGTGACCGCGCGGCCATCAGGCACCGAACCGAAGATAAAGTTCTATTTCAGTGTGAATGCCCCCTTGAACTCGCGTGCAGAATTCTCGGATGTGAAAATGAAATTGCAGTTCAAGAT
>JBFYQB010000211.1:0-15360 GCA_041302955.1 Flavobacteriales bacterium | reverse complement strand
TCTGTTGGGCGCAATGTTATGAGCCTGGAGTTCTTTTGTCCCCATCGTCCATTACGCTTGAGCCTGGCCAAAGGATGGACGATTTCTATGGCGACTACGTGCCGCAGGGTCAGGCTGGCATTTCGACCGTGAAGTACTGTTTCTTCAATGTTGCAAATGAGAACGACTCGGTATGTGGTATCGTTAGATACAATGCAAGTCCTTTGGGAATCGATGACCTAATCAATTCAGGAAAGCCAGGCGTATCCGAAGCCTATCCTAATCCAGCCGTGGATGAAATGACCCTTAGTTATGTGTTAGGTGCTGCTTCCGGCCAGATAGATATCTTCTCGATGCTCGGAGCGAAGGTGAAGACCGTAAAACTCTCCGAACCATCGGGCAAAGTGAATGTAAAAACGGAACATCTACCAGCCGGCATGTATCTATACAGACTTAGCGCCAATGGTAAGGACATCCAGACACGGAAGTTCCTTGTTACCAAGTAGTAGGACAAAATCGTCATTGAAAAAAGCCAGAACCTTCGGGTTCTGGCTTTTTGGTTTTCAGGCCGGCCAAATATGCTACATACAACCGAACTAATGCCGCAAGGATTCTGTCAAATTCCGAAATTCACGTAGGTTTGACCTATGCAAGATTGCGCTTCCATAAGAGATTCTACAGGCCCTGAAGTGATGACTCAACTACGTCAGGAACTTGCACTTTACCAAGGCATTATAGAAGGCCTAGGCGATATGGTATTCGTAAAGGACCTTCAAGGTCGCTATGTATCGCTTAACAATAGCTGTGCTACTATCATAGGAAAGCCCAAAGCAGAGATCATCGGAAAGAATGACCGTGAGCTTTTTGGAAATGCGATAGCAGAACAGATTGCAGCTCACGAGGCAAAGCTCATTGAACAAGGAGGTTCCATCCAGTATGAATTGCCTTTTCCTTGGAAGGACACGACCTATTATTTCCAAAGCCAAAAATATCTTCTTCACAATGGCAATGGAGCTATTACCGGCATAGTTGGCGTTTCCCGCAATGCCACCAAAGAGAAACTAGCAGAGTCCAAGTATCGTTTCATCTTCGACAACGCTCCAGTGGCGTTCTGGGAGGAAGACTTTTCACAAGTAAAAGTAGTGTTGGATGAATTAAGGAAGGGCGGTGTGAAGGATTTCCGCACCTATTTCAAGAACAACTCAGATGTATTACAGCATTGTGTCGGTCTGGTCAGGATCGTTGATGTGAATTTGGCCACCATGCGTATGAACCGCACAATGAACAAACCGAAGTTCATTACAGAGTTGAAGCGAACGTTCACTGAAGAATCGTACTCTGTATTCATTGAGGAATTTGTCGCATTGGCAGAGGGCAGAACCTTTTTCCAATCAGAAGCTTCTACCGTTGAGGTTGATGGAGAGAAACTGGATGTGCTCTTCAATGTAAACGTGCTTCCTGGCCACGAGGATGACTTGTCGCAGGTGCTTGTATCGGTCGTTGATGTATCTGCATTGAAACGTACCGAGGGCCAACTCTCTCAGATAAAGGAGCTTTATCGGAGCGTGGTAGAAGGGCAGCGTGAAATGATATGCCGATTCCTGCCCTCTGGAAAAGTCACATTTTACAATACCGCTTTTGAACGTTTCTTCAGTAGAAAGGAGCTTGATATGGCAAACATCCATTTTCAGGATCTCTTTCCAGAAGGCGGCTCTCACCAATGGGTGGATGAAATTGCACAACCGGGTCTGAGGCCGATGTTCTCCATCGAGCGTCATAACTACGACCGGGAAGGCAATATGGTCTGGCAGGTATGGTCAATCACAGCAATATTCGAAGCGAATAATGAGGTAATGGAATTTCAAGCGGTCGGTACCGACATTTCTGAAAGTAAGGCTACAAAAGAGCAGTTGGCCGCCTCAGAGGCACGTTGGCGTTCTGTATTCGAACATGCGGAAGACCTTATTCTGACCGTCAACTCAACCGGGTTGATTCTTTCTGCTAACGAACAAGCATCTGCAGCGGCAGGACAGAAACTTGCTGGCAGAATGATATCTGAGATACTTGGCGAAGAAAGTTCCTTGATAGCAGAACGGGCTATCGATTCAGTGTTTGAAAGCGCCAAACGGGTAAAAATGGACGTCAAGCTTACACAAGGCCCTGCTGCCGGGAGATTACTGAGTTGTGTGATCACTCCTATTTTCCAGGCCGACCGTGTGCTCTCTGCCACGGTGATAGCGCGCGACATAACCGAAAGCAAGGAATTGGAAAATCAGATACGCGAAGCACTCATTGCCGGACAGGAGGAGGAACGCAAACGCGTTTCGCGCGAGCTACATGACGGATTGGGCCAACTGTTCACCGCCATCAAAATGAACATGGAACATTTGCGCAGTGGTCTGAACATCGCTACATCTGAGAATATGGCAGAGCGTCTGCAAATATTGGAAGAGACTATTGCTGTTGCCATAAACGAGGTGAAGCACATATCACAGGACCTGATGCCCGACATGTTGGAGCAATATGGCCTAAGACCAGCGTTACATGGATTGGTGAAGAATTGGAATGACACGGGAAAAGTAAATATCACGCTGGAAGTGGTGGACTTAACAACGGCATTGGACAGACAAATAGAATTGGCTCTGTTCCGTATTGCTCAAGAACTCATCACCAACGCTGTGCGTCATAGCCAGGCAACATCCATCTTTGTGCAGTTGATAGACCATGGTGACACACTACTTCTGATGGTGGAAGATGATGGAATAGGATTCGACCCATCACAGCGTAGCAATGGCCATGGTCTTCGAAACATACGCTCTCGAGCTGAATTGCTGGACGGCTCTGTCGAGATAGATTCGGCAATAGGCCGCGGCACAGTGACGACCTTGGAAATACCTCTCAGAAACACCAACCAATGACAGATATCCTGATTGTCGATGATCATGAAATGATTCGAAATGGCCTTAAGGCACTGCTTTCTGAAGAACGCGATATGCAGGTTGTAGACTTCGCGACTAACGGACGTGAAGCCATTGCAAAATGTGCCGAACGACCGATAGATGTAGTGCTGATGGACATCATGATGCCCGAAATGAACGGAGTCGAGGCAACAGCCAGTATCACCCGCTCATCTCCAGACACCAAGGTCTTGGCCGTCACTATAAATGAACAGGGCAGATACATCAAAGAAGCGTTAAAGGCCGGAGCTTCTGGCTACATACTCAAGCATTCGAGCAAGGCGGAGATTCTCTTGGCTGTGCGCACAGTGGCGTCTGGAAAACCCTACTTCAGTGGCAACATTCTGGAGCGAATCTCTGATGAATTCGCCTTTGGCGGCCAGTCGCGTAATAATCCGGTGCTTACAAAGAAGGAACAAGAGGTTTTACGCCTGATCTCACTCGAATTCTCCAATCAGGAGATAGCTGATATGCTAGACTGTGGGATGCGTACGGTGGATACACACAAGCGCAACCTCATCAAAAAACTTGGGGTGAAAAATGTGGTAGGCCTAGTGAAGTTTGCCATGCGCGCAGGACTCGTTGAAGAAGATTGACCAATCGCAGGACCGAAACATCCTGCCTACTTGCCCTTCAACTACCCTTTTTCTGCAGCCTTCTTGGCCATCTTTTCGGCCTTGCGAGCCTTTGCTTTATTCTTGTTATACACCGTGAACACACGGCTTATGTTGAAGCCGATGTGGATATCACCTGCGGCCCAGTTTCCATTGGTCTCTGTCACGAATGCCTTCTCGTGCAGGCCGCGCGAATTGGTGGCGTGTATCTGAAACACGTGACCACCGGTCTCAAGGTCCAGACCTACCGAGAATGAGTCGTAGACGTTCTGAGCATCGAACTGCGATACGATCTGGTTGGGCGGAACCCAATAATACTCCACATTGATCGCCAAACTTCCAGTAAGCTTCACCCTACCACCTGCACCAAGGGCAAACACTGTGTTGGCATCATCTGCCGTCTTTACAATATTGCGATGAACAATGGTGGGTGTAAGCTGAAAGGAAAGCCGCTCGGAGAACTTGCGCGCTATCATAACCTGATAACTGTAGAACATTCGCGAGGTGAAATAATTCTCGCGGGACGGGTCGGCAAAATCCTGAGAGATGATGGCCATACTGGCAAATAGCGTCATGCTGATGGGCATCTTCTTCTTGCCTTTGCTTTGGCGCAACACCTTGTACTTGATGAAGCCATCATACACCTTTTGAAACGTACTGCGCCCGAATCCGATGTTCAGATTGTCAGTGATGCCATACTCGAATCCAAGACGAATCTTGGCGTTGTCAATGCCAAAAAACTCCTTTGGGCCCTCATTTACCCTGCCAAAACGGTGACCTATCAGTACATTGAGAACACCCTGACCATTGGTCTCAATGCTGTGGCCGGCAATGAGCCTTGTCGATTTGAAGGTGGCAATGGTGTATTCAGTCTTAGCCTCTTCGGGCTCAACCTCATCCAGAATGTCCATCAGGTCGTCCTGCGCAAATGCAGGAACGGCAAGTAGCAGGGCCAGAATCCCTGCGAACAATCTATTTGTTGTAGGCATCATACTTGGCGTCAACAGTTATCTCCACGTACTCAGCAATGTTGTCTTTCACAGCCCCGGGGATTTTTATGTCAAAATCAGCAAGTTTGATCTTGAATTTGGATGTACCACTCAGTTTGCCGCCTTCGACCTTAAAAACACCTTCGGCCTTCACCGGATGGGTCTTGCCTTTGATCTCCAGTGTGCCTTCTACCGTAACAGGGTAGCTGCCGTCCTTTACCAATGCCAGCTCTCCTTTTGGGGTGAACTTGCCTTTGAACGTGCCCTTGGGATACGTTGCCGACTCCACATACTTCTCGTTGAAGTGTTCTTGCATCAGCGCTTTTTCAAACTCAAAAGATTTCATCAGCACGGTGAACGCCATCTCCTTCTTCTCGAAATCGACCACGGTGGTGCCTTGACGGTTGTGGGCCTCTATCTTCTCCATCGGAGTATCGGAATAGAAGCTTACGTGAGCGGTCTTGCTGAGATATTTCTGTGCAAAAACAGGGCTGACGGCAGCGGCACTTGCAATGGCAAAAACAAAGAAATTTTTCATGATGTGCAGTTTAGTTGATGAGAGAATGTTGTGTTTAAAGCTTCCGATAGGGTCGTACTATCAGTTATTGGGTGCACCTTCCAAAATCCATGCCCGAAATTTCTCGCGCTGACAATCGGTGAGCCCGCCATTGGGAGGCATATTGCCCTGCTCAACCACGCGGGCAAGCATGCTGCCATTGTTTACCTTGGCGAGTACCGAGGCATGATCTGTGAAAATACCGTTGCCACTGCCGCCCGGACCGTGGCAGCCCGTAAGGCACGAGCTCTCTATGGCCGGCCAGATGTCTGTAGCATAGCTCACCACCGTTGTGTCGCAGCTGCCATAGAGTTCTTCTTCCACATCATAATAGCAGGACGAAAGCCCGATGAGCGATGCGATGACAAGCAGGATAAGTAGTCTGTCCATAAAGAGTTATCAGTTATTAGGAGCGCCTTGCGCGATCCAGTTCCGTATCAGCGCCACTTTGCAATCGGCCATGCGCGGTTGGTTCTTGGGCATGGCGCTATAGCCTCCAAGTTGCTCCACGGCACCAAGCAGGCGGTTGCTGTTGACTGTGTTCATCACAGCAGAATGGGAACTGAGCGAAATGCCGCCCTGAGGCGCTGTGCCACTATGACAGCCAAGACAATTGGCAGATAATATAGGCTGTATGTCGGCAGCGAACGATACCGCCACTGTATCGCATGGACCGCTTTCTGCGCAGAAATTGTTCAATGCGCCTTGACTTATCCAATCATTGATGGTATTGATCTGATCTTGCGAAAGTGTAATGCCAGATGATGGCGGTGGCATCTTCTTATCAGGGTCGCTATCCATAATGACATCAAACACCTCGCTGTTGTTTGGGTTTCCCGGATCCACTTCGCCCGTGTTCATTATGTTGGCGTAGTTAGTAAGGATAACACCTTCTTCAGCGGTTGCTGCATCGTGGCAACCTGTCATGGCGCAGCTTGATGCGAATATGGGCATCACATCATTCTGAAAATAAGTTAGCGATGGATCGCAGTCTGTAGTAGTGTCGGGTGGCGTGGTGTCGTCCACATGAGGCAATAGTGGCTCATGCTTACAGCCTGTCGCTGTGGCCATGATGGTGGCAATGGCGAGCACTACCGTGTTCCTGTTCATTCTACCGTACAATTTATGAGTATCACATCCATCAGATAGCCTGTGCAACGGCATTTGACCGTAACAGGTTCGCCTATGTTCACTTTAGGGGCCTCTTTATCTTGCATGGTGGCGCTGATACCGCCCAGCATGGCGTTGGCTGCTGTGATGGTGAGCACAGACTGGCCCGCATCATTTACCGTCACTTCGGCCAACGGTCCGCTCACAGCCACTACCTTATCGAGATACTTCGCATTAGCGGCCTGCTCGTCTGCTTCGAAAGCATCAAAAATCTCATCCGCTGTCACCGTGAAAGCTGCCTCTTCGGCTGCCACGTCCCTATGAGGCTTGTTGTAAAGATAGTAGGCGATACCTCCACCTATAAGTACTGCACCTATTCCGAGAGGGATGAATCTATTCATGCTGTTAAATCAATGTCGAAACAAAGGTATAGCGTGAATCTGTATTGACCGGCTTCAGGCCAAGACCATGATTGATGATTATTATCATGCATTACCAGAGATTCAGAGCAAGCAGTCCGTTAACGGAGAGAAAAATCTAGGTTATTGAAAAGAATGAAAATCCTCAGTTTGCCAGTGTTGGGCAACAGGGAGATTTGAATCGTCAAATAAACCCAATTCTCATGAAATTGAACTTGAAGTGGTTTTTAGCAGTGATGTTGAGTGTATCGCTGGGTGCATGCGAAGAGGAGAATGACCCACAGCCACTACCAAGGTCTAGAATGTAATCATGGACAATGATCCCCTCCGCAATGGTGAAGAGACATTTGTGAAGAACAATGATGGCAGCATTACATCGAGCGGCACATGGGATTTTGATGGCGTGGTCTGCACCTATCAGAACGGAGTACTTGTGGTCAATGACACGCTTATCACGTTCACGGCTCTGGGCACTGCTACCAATTCTGCCGCACCTACCGGTTATCAAACATCGTCTTTCGACCTGAGTGTTGAAGGCATGGCCCACAGCGGTCAAGGCATCCAGAACTGGGTGATAACCTTCAGCACCTTTGGATGGCCAGATTCGCTAAGCGGAACAGCCGAGGCCACACGCACAAGCAGCAGTGGAATAACCAATTGAGCTGATCCATCACCGTCATTGAATCGCAACAAAAAAAGGGCAAACGCCCTCATTAATCTGCTCCTGCTTTCGGTCGTTCCTTACTCGCAACAGGGTGGGGCCTGCTCATCAGTCGAGCACGTACCTGCTCGCCTTCACCTCATAGTTTGCCCCGGTGTACGCAAAATAGAGGGTACGTGAACTGGCATCATAAGCGAGGTCATTCACAGCATACATGTTGACGGAGCCGATGATGCCGAAGTTGGCACCTAGCGGTGTCCAGTTGCCGTTCTGCCGCAGCTGTATCTGCGAGCCCTCCCCATAGATGCTGGCCCTTCGGGCAAGGCAGTCGCCACAGTCGGTGAAGACGAATGAGTGGGTCATCTCGGTGCTGACAAGTTCAGACCAGCTGCTGCCCGAGTATAGGTGCGCGTGCAGATCATTGTCATTCTGGTAGGGAACGATGAGCACCTGATCCTGTCCGCCCGTGCTGTTCACGTAGAAGTGCATCTTGTCGCTGGCCGAGATGGCCTCGATGGTGTTCGGAGCGATCAGGTCAGTCCAACCGGCCCCAGTGCTTTTGTACACGCGGGCAGAGTTCATGTTTGAAGCCTCCTCAAAGCCGTACGCGGCCAGATAGATGGCCCCGTTGTCCGATACCCTTACGCTTGGTGGGTCGAAATAGCCTTCATAGGAGAACGTGTTAGGGATACTGGCGTAGCTCACGCGCTCTGGTTTCAGGCTCCAGCTACCGCCCGAATAGATGAATACGCAGAGGTAGGTCTCCGGGTCTGAATCCCATCGCACCGCCACATACACGTTCCCGTTCTTCACCTCCACGTCCAAGCCGTTCTGAATCACGCCCCAATACCCCCCGTAAAGCTGATTGAGCGGCACGGAGGGCAGTTGTTCCCACACCCCTCCGCTGCACCTGAACACGATCAGTTCCGAATCGGTGATGGACCGGTTGAAGAAAACGTACGAGGTGGCCCCGTCCTGCCGGAATGCGAAAGATGTATTCACAAAATCATCGGTACTCACCCCAGCATACAGCCCGGCAAGACCTGAACCGTAGTCCTCCCAACTGTCGGTGGCGACAATGTAGCGCTTCACTACCGCTACATTCTGTATGTAATCCAGATAGCCGAGATATACATTCCCATTGTTGGCATAGATGCCCCCATTGGATGGATGTGACCCGATGGACGCCTCCCCCAGCAGTTCCCATTGCTTGGTGGGGTCGATGTCGTCCGGGTCATCATCATCCGTGTTGCAACCGCCCATCACAAGGCCGAAGGCAAGCATGGGAAGAAGGAGGTAGATACGGTGGTGGGTGAGGAAGGTCATATCGGCAGGTTTTTATTCAAGTTGGAAAATTCTGGCCATCGCCATTGGTCGGAGGTAACTTGCGTCATACGCACAAATGATTCTTATGCACGCTCCCATCAGGGCCCAAGCAATGCAACGGCATCACCATGTGAGTAGTACCGTCACCTTTCCTTCTTGTTCCACCGTCACTTGCTGACAGTGGGCCATTGGCAGGAGTCGGAAGACTTCCTGAAGCACGAAACCGGTCACTTGGGCGCGTACAGTGGACGTACATTCCAACCGCCCTTCTCCGCAGTATCGTTGTAGACGGAAACCATCTCCCTCTGCTGAAAGCTGGAACCATGAGCCACCCGTCTCACCAGCAACCCATTGTGCATTTTCAGGAACGGTGATAGGCCTTGGGGGTGCTGGTAGGGTGGTGTCGAGCAGCACAGGTGGGCAGTATCTGCGCACCTTACATTCTTCGAGCACCACATTGTGCTTGGCCGATATGCGGACATGATGCCAAAGCGATGCCACGTTGTTGAGCGTTGTAGGGGTCAGCATGGGCACTACGGTCATGCGCAGGTGGTGCGCCAAGGGCATTCTGGCCGCAAGGGCTACACTGCGCACAAACCGAGTGCAATTGGTGCCGCCTTTTACGAACGGACCATAGGTGATAGGGCTTTGTTGCTGCAAGCCAAGTGCCTTCGCCTGGGCAGTCTCAAAATTGGCACGCACATAGCCTGCCCATACAGGCCCGCTCGCATGACTGGCCGGATTATGCATCACTTCCCGCAGGATGGCCTTGAGGTTGCCAATAGTACAGCCGCGTATGTGAGCCTTGGTACGCAAAACAAGGTCGTGGTCGGTGGTGGCACTGCGCACACGCCCAGTTCCAAAGGGCGAGTGATATCGACCGAAGTCATAGTAATGGCACGTGCTGTCTGCCCTATTGACCAGTATCAGTGCGGCATGCCCTGCACGATAGTATCCGCGCTGATTGATGCCAAGGGCACGGGCCGCTTTATTGTAGCCTGCATCGGTCTGCTTGGCAAGAGCGCGTGGCCAGGCTATGGCAATAATGAAATCATCCGAGCGACCACATTGCTGCGCAGCAGCCTGCCTAGCGCTGCACAGTGCATGGAGCACCAGCATGATGACGACCCAACGCCCCAATGTTCAGTGAGAGATTCGTCTGACATGCTCGGGCCCAAGCTCGCTGATGCTGGAGACTCCGATGAGCCGCATCACTCGCTCCATCTCGTCCTTCAGAATGGTGTAGGTGCGGGCCACGCCCTCCTCACCGCCCGCTGCCAGTCCGAAAAGATATGCCTTGCCTATGAGCACACCTTTGGCACCGAGGGCAAGGGCCTTCACCACATCGGAGCCGCGCTCGATGCCCCCGTCCAGCAACACCTCGGTGCGGTGGCCCACTGCAGCCACGATCTCCGGCAGCAGCGATAGTGTGGAAGGCGAGCCGTCCAACTGCCTGCCCCCGTGGTTGCTGATGATGATGCCCGATGCGCCCATGTCGGCCGCGAGGATGGCATCTTCCACGCACTGGATGCCTTTGAGCATGAACTTGCCGCCCCACTGCGCCATCATCTCCTCTGCACGCTGCCAGTCCACTGTGGGGTCGAACTGGGCGTTGACGGTGTCGATGACCTTGAGCGCATCGGCACCGTGGGGCAGGTGTTCGGTCATGTTGGCCATGCGCCATTTGGGCGATGTGAGGAAACGATAGAGCCACTGTGGGCGGGTGAGCGCACCGAGGGCGGTATTCCTCCGCAGCACAGCGGGCCGTCCGTGGCCATTGCGCAGGTCGCGTTCGCGCTTGCCCAGGGCGGGCAGGTCCACGGCCAGCATCAGCCCATCGTAGCCGCTCTTCCGGCTGCGTTCGATGAAATCGGAGACCATCTTGCGATCGTGCCACGCGTAAATCTGGAAGAACTTCGGCCCGTGCGACTCGGCCGCCACATCCTCAATGGAGACTGTGGAGACCGTGCTGAGCGAATAGGCCGATCCTGCGGCATGGGCGGCCTTCACCACGGCCCTCTCGCCCATGTAATGGAACATCCGCGACATGCCCGTGGGCGCAGCGATGATGGGCAGGCCCACTTTGACGCCTTGCACTGTGGTGCTGAGGTCGATGTGCTCCACATTGCACAACACCCGTGGCACGAATTCCCATTGGGCGAATGCATCGCGGTTCCAGCGCAGGGTAAGCTCCTCCTCGGCTCCGCCCCTGAGGAAATCGAACATCACAGGGGGCAGTTTCTGCTGCGCAAGGGCGCGGAGGTCGGCTATGGAGAAACACTCGGAGAGTTGGGTCATGGCAGGGACGGCTTTGGCGGGGAAAGTTAGAAACTCTTCTGCCCTGCACCCTGTGAGAAGTGTCCCGCATTGTTCATGAAGGCATTGAAGCAGAAAACAGGTCCTTTGACCGATGGTTATCGGGTCTGTGGTCGGATATACTGGTCGTTTGACCTGTTTTACTGGTCATTCGACCGATGTACTGTTGGATTTTCAACCGGCTTAACTGGTCATGCCACCAGTTAAACCGGTTGTTACTCTTATCCAGATGGTTCTTTTTGACCGGTTAAACTGGTCGCTATACCGGTTTAACTGGTCGCTATACCGGTTTAACTGGTCAGAAACCGGATGTTATGGTCTGGGGACAGTCCCACCATGGCTACCGGAAGGCTGCGTCTCAACGGAACCTCACAAACACCCTCTCTCCCACTTTCAGCTTTCCGTTCTCCTCTTCTTTCAGGAAGTGGCCGTGTATCTTCACGGTATTGGTACTCATGTCCACGGCATCGTTCACGAGATGAACGGTGCCCAGCAGTGTGTCTGCCAGCGACATGCTGCTGAAACTGAACGTGTCGCCAACGGCCAACTGCCCGATAACATTGGCAGGCACCTGCACCTCCACGTGCATGTGGGTGCGGTCGATGAGGGTCATGAGGTGCGTGTCGGCACCTACTTTCTGCCCGTTGCTGATGGGCAGTTGCGTCACCACGCCATGGATGGGACTGCGCACCTCCAATCGGTCCGAAAGGGTGAGCTTGGAGGTGTTGAACCCGATGGACTGCAATTCGCTCTTCAGCCCCTGATAACGAGCATTGGCGCGGTCGTGCTCATAGCGCGCCTGCTCGAATTGTTTGTCGGACACGGCTGCTGAGGTCTTCAACTTCGAGATGCGGTCAAATGCTGAGCCCGTAAGGTCGAATTCGGCCTTGGCCTCTTGCAGGTCGCGCTGCAACTGTGCGAAACGAGGCGATTGCAGCACCGCCACCACTTCGCCCTTGTGCACCTCCTGCCCTTCAAGCACATTGATACTTTGCATATAAGCATCTGTACGGGCATAAATCATTTCTTTGGACGTGGGAGGCACATCGATGATGCCCACGGCCTCAATGCCCATGTTGGCAGGGCTTTGGGCCATTTCGGCAGCGATGGAAGTGGAACCGGGAGCTTCCTCCTCGGCAATGGGTTCAACAATGGTAGGACTGCCACAGCCTGCGAACAGGTAGGCAAGGATGACTAGAAATGTGATGTAGCGTTTCATGGTTTAGTTGTTTGAAGTGAGGTAATTGAGTTTCAGCACCAATTGGTCGTGCCGATCGATGGTCTCCAGATGGCGGAGGCCACTGCGAACAAGCATTTCGGCCTGCTGCGCAAATTCGAAGGGCGAGATGAGCCCTTCGGTGAACTGCTCGATGAGCTGCTGGCGGGCCGTGCGCATCTGCTCGGCATGGTCAGCGCCCATTTCATTGAACAAGGCATCGTTGGCGCGATAAGCATCGGCCGTCTGTTGCAGTTCGGTGCGAAGCGCCCTGTCGCGGTCGGTCATCTCGGCCTGCAACTGCTGTGTGGCAATGCTTTGCTGCTGCATCCTTTGCTTCCTTCCGCTTGGGAAGAGCGGAATGGCCAGCGATGCCTGCGCTCCCTGATAGTTGTTCACATGGTTGAGCGACTGATTGAAGTAGCCCACACCGATGGATGGCAGCGCCTCTTGCGCGGTCATCTTCCGTGCCAGTTCGCGCTGCTCCAATTCCTGTGTATACACAGCAAGAAACACCGGGCTCAGACGGTCATTCACCGCCAGAAGCGACAGGCGATGGAACACCGTATCGCGGATGGCCTTCTCCTGACCGATGCCCGACCAGTAGCGCAGGCTCTGCTCCGCACTTTGGTTCAGCGAACGGTAGTTCTGCTCCAATTCACGGAAACTGATGATCAGACTTCGGATGTTCTGATGGTCGAGGTTGCTGATCTCGCCTTCGGTGCGTTGCATCTCTGCGGCTGCAGTCAACTGTTTCAGTTCGGCACGAATGAAATCCATCTCTGCCAATGCAGCTTTGGCAAACAGCCAATGATAGTAGGCGCTCCTCACTTGGAACGTCACATCGTGCATGGCCAGTTCGGCCTGTTTGGCGGCCTGCGCTGCCCCTGCATCTGCCCAACGCTTGTGGGTGCCTGCAGTCCATGGCTTGCCAAGGTCCTGATGCACATTGGCGTTGTAGTCGGCCTTCTCGTAGTTGATCTGGCCGTACTGCACCGCCATTGTCAGGTCAGGAAGCGTATAGCTCATCTTGCGTTCCTGCTGCCAATGCTGCTGTTGCAGTCCTGCCGAGATGACCTCCACGCGGTTGGCGCGGGCGCTCTGCACCAGCTCATCCAATCCCAGTGATTCCTGAGCCTGAGTCGGGATGCTGAAGCCGAAGAACAGGAGCAGCAATGCCACCACAGTACTTCCTTTGAGACGGATGTACCTGCGTTTTTCCACCAGAAAATAAATGGCGGGCAACACCACGAGCGTGAGCAGCGTGGAGGTGACGAGCCCACCGATGACCACCGTGGCCAACGGGCGTTGCACCTCCGCGCCATTCGTAGTGGAGATGGCCATGGGTAGGAAGCCCAACGAGGCCACCAAGGCCGTGGTGAGCACAGGACGGAGCCTTGCCCTTGCACCTTCCTCGATCAGTCCTTTCAGGTCGAGGCCATCGCGGCCACGCAGGCGGATGAACTCATTCACCAGCACAAGGCCATTGAGCACCGCCACACCGAACAGCGCGATGAAACCGATGCCTGCCGAAATGCTGAACGGAAGCCCACGCAGCTCCAAGGCCAATATCCCACCTACTGCTGCCAGCGGCACTGCTGCGAAAATGACCAATGCCTCGCGCATCGAATCGAAGGCCAGATAGAGCAGGAAAAGGATGAGCATCAGCGCCACGGGCACGGCTATCATCAGGCGGGCAGTGGCGTGTTGCAGGTTCTCGAACTGCCCTCCGTAGGTGATGGAGTAGCCTGGAGGAAGGTCGAGCTCGGCATTCAAACGCTGCTCAATCTCACCTACAAGCGAAGCCACATCGCGGTCGCGCACATTGACACCGATGGATATCCTGCGCTTGGCATCCTCCCGCGATATCATCATCGGCCCTTCGGACGGCACCATTTCGGCCACTTGCGACAGTGGAATGTGTGCACCATCGGACGAGTGGACGAACACACGGCTCAGATTCAAACGTTCGCGATAGGCTGGCGCAAGGCGCAGCACGAGGTCGAATCTGCGCTCGTTCTCATACACCGAACCCGAAACTTCGCCCGCATATGCCGCACGGATAGCAGTGTTCACGTCCTCTACATTGATGCCGAACATGGCCATCTGCTGGCGGTTCATGCGGACTGTGAGTTGGCGAAGGCCTGCCGTCTGTTCCACCTTCACATCGCCCGCGCCTTGCACTTCACGGATGATCGCAGCGGCATGGTCGGCCTGGTGTTTAAGCTCCACTACATCTTCCCCGAAGATCTTGATGGCGATGTCGGTCTTGGCGCCTGTCATCAGCTCATTGAAGCGCAGTTGGATGGGCTGGGTGAACTCGAACGACACGTTGGGAACATCGGCCAAGGCGTCCTTCATCTTGGCGATAAGCTCCTCGCGGCTGTTGGCCGAGGTCCATTCCTCGCGCTCCTTGAGCAGGATCATGATGTCGGCATCCTCAATGGCCATCGGGTCAGTGGGCACTTCAGCTGTGCCGATCTTGCTCACCACGTGGTTCACCTCTGGGAATTCATCCTTCAATATCTTCTCGATGGCCGTTGAAGTGGCGATGCTCTGGCTGAGGGAGCTTCCCGGAGGAATGCTCATCTGCATGGCAAGGTCGCCTTCTTCGAGCGTGGGCACGAATTCGGCACCCATCCGCAAGAAGATGAAAATGGAAATGAAGAAAATGACCACCGTGGCCGATATGATGGCAATGGGCCTGTTGAGCGCCATGCGCAATGATGGAACATAGAAGTTGGTGACACGCGTCATCATGCGGTCAGCGAAATTCTCCTTGTCGGTCACCTTGCGCTTGAGCAGGATGGACGACATCACCGGCACATAGGTGATACTCAGCAGCAGCGAACCGAGAATGGCGAAACTCACCGTCTGTGCCATGGGAAGGAACGTCTTGCCCTCCACGCCCTCCAGCGTGAACACAGGGACGAACACAACCAGGATGATAAGCACCCCGAAGGCGGCCGAACGGTAGATTTGCCCTGCGGCCGTGCCGATGGCCTTGTCCATCTCCGCACGGTTCAATGTCATGCCTTTGTGGTGCTTGTGCAGATAGTGCAGCACGCCTTCCACGATGATCACCGCCCCGTCCACCACGATGCCGAAGTCGATGGCACCGAGGCTCATCAGGTTGGCTGACACTCCGAAAATGCGCATCATGATGATGGCGAACAGCATGGCCAGCGGAATGACCGAGGCCACCACGAACCCTGCA
>JBFYQB010000210.1:0-3267 GCA_041302955.1 Flavobacteriales bacterium | reverse complement strand
AAGCGTGGCACCTGCACCGAAAGGAACCTTGCGGTCCACGTCAGGAAAAACATCATAGCCATGCCGATGGCGTTCTGTGACTGAAAGGGGTGAATGGGCAAACAACCAGAATAGCAGATTGCCCAACTGGCAGAGCCCACCACCTATTCCCTTGTCCATACGGCCCTGCTTTAGCACAAGGCCTTCCAGATATCCTTTCGATGCTGTTGGACGACCTACAGCCCTCCATACGGAAAAGGTGTCACCCTGCCGAATCATGGTCCTATCAAGGCATGCCACGGCCAATCTCAGATTGGTTCTTTTATTCTCTTGCAGGTACATGTCCACCTGCCGTAATGGGCGTAATATCAACGAATGGTGGGCGAATACCCGATGACCAGCCATTTCAACGTCTACTTGCTGCGCCCATACTCCAGTAAAGCGCAGCCATTGCCACTTCCTTCTCAGGATGAAATACTCCCTTCCAAACCACTGCCTCAATGGGCCGCGTTCTATGGGTCGTTCTATTTCATGCATCTGGTCGAATGAGCAATATCCAGTCGGGCCTGATACCTCTGATCAGCGTCTTACCCGCTTAACCAATGCCCACACCCCAAGCACCAACGTACCGATGATGCTGGGCATGGCGAACGACCACTTGAGCGTGTTGCCCAACGATGCCATGCGCAGTGTTTCTGCATCGAAGGCGGGGTATTGCTGAAGGAGCAGATGGATATGGTGGTTCTCCACGAAGTCGAAGCCGATGCAGATGAGCGGAAGCGCAGCAAGTAGCCAACGCCACTTCCCGAATCCCAGAAAACCCGATAAGCAGAACAGCGAAAAGCTGAGCAGCAGTCCATAACTGAACGGATAGATGATGTCCTCGCGGGTCTCGGCAATACTATACACCGCCCTTCCTTCCTCGCCCATGCAGGTGAGCGCCTCGGTGGCCTGCGCTTCTGAGATGCCGAACAGATGCAGGTCGAGAATGGCGGCACAGGACGGGTCGGTCGCTACGGCATTGATGCGCTCCATCACACCGGGCATCACAATGGCACCCATATAGAGGTATGCGATGAAGAGCACGGCCCAGATGGCCCAAGCGGTTTTGGTGGGGATGTTCATGGTCAAGTGATGAAGGAATGAGGTGATGAAGAGGTTGTAAAGATGCTGATATTGGGCATTAGGCTTCCGAATAGCAAAGACATTAAATAAGACCGATTGAAAGTGGTAGAGATTGCTTCGTTCCTCGCAATGACGCTCCGATTCCCGTCATTGCGAGGGAGGAACGACCGAAGCAATCTATACGTGTGGTAAAAGCTGACACCCTGATCACCTCCCTCGTAGCTTTGACCCCATGAAACGTCCCCTCATCATCCTTTCCGTCCTCGCGCTGGCCGCATTGCTCACCTTCGGGTTCTGGCCGCTGGCTGCTGACGACATGGCCATCACCTTCGATAAGGAAATGATCGCGGCCAAGAAGGACTACCTCGCCTCTTTGGCCCCTGCCGATAGCGCGCAACGCCCCAACATCATCATCATCCTTGCGGACGACCTCGGCAAGCACGACATCTCGCTCTATGGCAGCAAGCTTATCCAGACGCCCAACATCGATGCCATCGGGCAGCGGGGCGTCACCTTTCAGCAGGGCTACATCACCTCGCCCATCTGTGCGCCATCGCGGGCAGGGCTGCTCACGGGCCGATATCAGCAGCGTTATGGGTTCGAGTATCAGCCGCACGAGCGCTATCCCAAGAACAGACTGGAGATGTTCGTCTATGGCCATTTCATTGCCAAGGGCGATTGGCTGCTGGCCGACCAGAAGCGTTTCCCGCCCTTCAGCGAGATGGTGAAGATGGGCATGCCACCCTCCGAGATCCTGCTCTCCGAGATATTGCAGGCGCGCGGCTATGCCACGGGCATCATGGGCAAATGGCACCTTGGCGCGGGCGACCACGCCATTCCGAGCAATCGCGGGTTCGATACGCAATATGGCTTCTACGAGGCCTATTCGCTCTACATGGCCGACACCTCAGACCCCACCATCATCAACCAGCGCCATTCCGATTTCAGCGACCCCTTCATCTGGGGCAAGGGCCGCACGGGCACCTGCGCCATCCGCTGGAACAACGAGGTGATCGAAGAGAAATACTACCTCACCGACCGCATTGCCGAGGAGGCCAACACCTTCATCACCGCCCATGCCAAGGAGCCGTTCTTCCTCTATGTGCCGTTCCTCGCGCCCCACACGCCCTTTCAGGCCACTATGGCGTACTACGACAAGTTGGGCCACATAACCGACCGCAACCAGCGCGTTTACAACGCCATGATCCTGCAACTGGACGATGCCGTGGGCAGCATCATCCGCCACTTGGAGCAGCAGGGACTGGCGCAGAACACCCTCATCTTCTTCCTGAGCGACAACGGTGGCGCGCACTATACCCATGCCACGGACAACGCCCCGCACAAGGGCGGCAAGTTCACCAACTTCGAGGGTGGCCTCAATGAGCCGTTCCTACTGCGGTGGGATGGGCGCATTGCGCCCAATAGCACCTACGCCCATGCCGTCAGCGCCCTCGATGTGGTGCCCACCGTGTTGCAGGCCACCGCCACGCCCCTGCCCAACGACCGCCCCTTTGACGGCCGCCCGCTGCTGCCCCACCTAAGCGATGGCACGCCCGCCCACAAAGCCCTCTATTGGCGCTCGGGCTACAGCCTTGCCCTGCGCCATGGCAAATGGAAACTGATCACCGATCTGCTGGGCGGCAGCACCGCCCTCTACGACCTGAGCACCGACCCCCACGAGCGCAACGACCTCCATGCCCAACTGCCCGACACCGTGCAGCTACTCCTACAGCACCACCGCGCCTGGCAGGCCGACATGCAACCGCCCAGCTGGCCGCGCATCATGGATTTCAGATACAGGGATGGGGAAAGGGAGTTCTGGTTTCCGTTGTGAAGAACACAGAGGCATCAAAGACACCATCTCAAAGGAGATCAAAGCATGACCTACGAGCAACTGATGAAATACTTGGAGAAGACCAAGATGAAAACCGCATAGCTCCAATCAAGTGGGTCGGAGCCACCAAATAAGACGAACGAACGAAAGACGCTACCTCGGGCGGCTTTTATCGCAAACAAATGTTCAGAATGTACTTGAGCTGAATTCCTAAGTGTGAAATTCCTGCCCTGTCCCAATCTCCCCCCATTCCGATTCCTATACCTGTATTGGTATAAGTCAAGTAGTCGTCCGTCTGATATTCCAGATAAAACAAGCCGTATAAATAG
>JBFYQB010000209.1:0-6978 GCA_041302955.1 Flavobacteriales bacterium | reverse complement strand
AAGTAGCATCATCCCTTATAGGAACTGGATTTCCTTATTATGACTATCATCTGCTGGATGCTTATCTGAACCTGTTCAAGCATTTGATGCAGTATTCGCGAGGGCTGCGCAGACCTGGTTCTGCAGCAACAGATCTGGCGTATGTGGCATGTGGACGTTTTGATGCTTTCTATGAGTACAGTCTCAGCCCTTGGGATGTGGCTGCTGGTGTGCTCCTTGTCACCGAGGCAGGAGGCATAGTAACCGATTTCAAGGGTGGTGACGAACACATCTTTGGAAAGACCATAATTGCCTGCAATGGCACGGTGCACGGTGAAATGCTGGAGTTGGCCAACAGATTCGGGCTTAGCTAAAGGCTTCTCTTCTACTGATGACCATCCGCAGATCCTCGTGGGGGCGCATGGTGATCAAGGGGTCCTTGGTATAGTTCGCACCATTAGGTAGCCGTAGCTTGAAGTTGCGCAGCACCATCGGCACGATGAACTGCATCTCCATCAGGGCGAAATTGTTGCCGATGCACAACCTTGGTCCACCACCAAATGGGAAATAGACAAACTTGTGGCGACCCTGAGCGTTCTCTTTGGCAAATCGTTCGGGAATGAACCGTTCGGGATCGGGCCAATGCTTCGGATCGCGGTGTATCTGATAGACAGCTATCATGCAATTGGTGCGTGGCGGAATGCGGTAATTGCCCAGTTGGTCCTCATCCAAGCTGTGTCTTCCTATTACCCATGCTGGTGGATAGAGACGTAGCGTCTCGTCTATCACCATGCGGGCATAGGTCAATGTGCGGGTATCGTCCATCAAGGGTGCTCGACCATTGAGTACCTGTTTCTCCTCGTCCACCAAACGCTGCTCTACTTCGGGATACGCATCCAGGTTGTAAAAAAGCCAACTGAGGGCTACAGCGGTGGTCTCGTGCCCAGCAAGGAAAATGGTGATCACCTCGTCCTGTATCTGCTCGTCACTCATGCTCTCACCTGTGTCCTCGTCACGCATCTCCATCAACATGGCCAGCAGGTCGTCATAGCGGCCACCACCTGCCCTACGCTTGCGGATAATGTCTGCGATCACTGCTTTGATGGCGGCATAGGTCCTAGTCTCGTTCAGATTGCCTGGAGTGGGCAACCATAGGGGCACCTTGATGGGGCTCATGATGCGCTTGATGAGCATTTCATTGGCCTTGTCAAACTCACGGTTCACAACATCCATCGCATCGCTCACATCTGCGCTGAACATGGATTTGCACACAATATCCAGCGTCATTCGCATCAGATCCTTGGAGACATTCACTTCTGTCCCCTCCTCCACTTTGCTCCAGCGGTCCACCAATTCCTGTCCAGCATCGGTCATTATGCTGGTAAAGGCATTCATCCTTTCCTTGTGAAAAGCAGGCTGCATCAGTCTGCGCTGTTTTCGCCAGAAATCACCTTCGCTGGTAAGCAGGCCCTGTCCCAGCAAAGCTTCAAGCACCTTGTAGGCGTAACTCTTGCAGTAATTCCGGTTGTTGTCCTGCATGATGTGTTTCACCATATCAGGATCGGAGACCACCACCATGCGGTCGAAATAGGGCGACAACTTGAAGAACAGGGATTTGACCTGAAATATGCCATCGAACTTGGGCACATTGTCACTTACAAACCCCAACGGGTCTGCTGCGAACTCTCGGGCACTACCTATTGGCCAGCCTCCCAATGCCTCGGGAGGAAGTGGCAATTGAACTGTGGTATCTTCCGAGTGTGACATGCGGACAGCTTGATTTTCGGGCATTAAAGTAAGAGGAATTGCATGATGCGAAGAACTTATTGCTGTACAGAAATCACAGCATTTTCAGCCATTCCAATAGAGCGTGCATACTCTTAGAACATACACTTGCTTAACAATCACTTAACATGGCCGCATGGATGGCGAAGGGTAATTTTCGCCCCTTATTCCGAACGTGCATGGACATTTCCACAGGGTTATTGCTATTGCTTATCATCTGTGTGCTGTGCGCATGCGCCTTTGAGTTCATCAATGGGTTTCACGACACGGCCAATGCCGTTGCCACCGTCATTTACACCCATTCGCTAAAACCGACCCATGCGGTAATATGGAGCGGCATCTGGAACGCGATCGGGGTGTTTGCCGGAGGCATATCGGTGGCCATGGGCATCATCCATCTGCTACCTATTGAGGTGCTCATCGATCAAGACATCACCCATAGCGTGAGCATCGTTTTCGCCATGCTCCTCACGGCCATCATCTGGAACCTTGGCACATGGTATTTCGGCATTCCGGCCAGCAGTTCGCACACGCTCATCGGCTCCATACTCGGGGTGGCCATTGGCTATTCATTCTACAGCGATGGCAATCTGAATGCGGTGAATTGGGGCAAGGCGTCCGACATTGGCCTATCGCTGATGGTATCTCCTTTGTTCGGTTTCGGACTCACGGTGTTTCTCATGTTCGCGCTCAAGAGCTTTGTAAAGGACAAGAGCATATTCAAAGAACCCGAGAAGGGCAAGGCGCCACCAACGTGGATCCGTGGCATTCTGATCCTTACTTGCACTGGAGTGAGTTTCACCCATGGATCGAACGATGGACAGAAGGGCGTGGGCCTCATCATGCTCATTCTCATTGCCATTGCCCCAACTTATTTCGCGTTGGACATGAACAAGGACCATCGCCAGTTGCAATATGGCACCCAGCAGATGACCGAGGTGATCACCGCATTGGAGGCCAGCAAACTCTCCAAGACCGACAGCACGCAGGTGAGCATCATCCGCAACGAGGTGACCCAGATGACAGCATCCCACATCCACATGGGCAACGAGTCGAAATTCACCAAAGAGGACCGCTTCATTGCCCGCAAGAACATATTGGTCATTGACAAAGCGTCCAAGAAACTGCTCAACAGCCCTGACCTGGTCATCAGCGCCTTTCAACGCAAGGCCCTGAAAGCGTCCACTGCCACGTTGGTCAGTTATACAGACTATGCGCCCTACTGGGTCATTCTGCTCATTTCGTTGTCGCTTGGCCTGGGCACTATGATAGGCTGGAAACGCATTGTGACGACCATAGGCGAGCGCATCGGCAAATCGCACCTCACCTATGCCCAAGGCATGAGTGCCGAGCTGGTGGCCGCCAGCACCATTGGCATCAGCACTGGACTTGGCTTGCCTGTGAGCACCACGCACGTATTGGCATCGGGCATAGCAGGCAGCATGGTGGCCCACAAGGGCATTCGCAACCTGCAGCGCAAAATGGTGACCAACATTGTGATGGCCTGGGTGCTTACCCTTCCCATTTGCATATCACTTTCGGCAGGGCTTTTCTTCCTGTTCCGCTTCATTTTCGGATAGGGCGTTTGGTCAGCATTTGACACTGACCCAGCTGGCGGCCGCCTGATATCCTACTGCTTGTTGAGCTTGAACTCGCGGTTCACAGTGTAAATGTGCTGGCACCAGATGCTACAGACGTTGGCATCCCAATTGCCCTCCATATTGCTGGTGGTGAAACTGAAATCGCCATACACCTCCTGCCCAGAATAGACGGTGAGATAGGCCCCACTGATGACACCTGTGAGAAAAATAGGCCGAACTTCGGGGATGATGCCCGTGCTGCCCAAGCAAAGCTGAAGAATGGTGAAATCACTGTCGTCATAGGTCATCGTGATGCGCACGTGGTTGCCATCGGGTTCTGAGCTGTCTTCAGAGATCACCCATGTCACAAGGCGTTTCTCTGTGGCCATGAGCTGCATGGTCACAAAATCGCAACGTGTCGTCTCATAATAGAACGTGACGGGAAATGCCATCTTCCACGTGCCCACTATCTCGCGGGCAGGAGTGAGCAAAGGTGCCTCGTCCTTGTTGCAACTTGTGGCGGCCAAAGCAACGGTGGCAAAAAGCAATGCGGAAAGGAAATGTGTTCTCATCTGAGGGGGTTGCTGGTGTGCAACGAAGGTCAGACGGCAGCCCTATCCCCATATGACGGGCATCATCAGCGAAAATGAGAAATGTGTCCGTGCGCTTGCAGCCCACTCCCAATGCCCCCTACTGCTTCTCCAGCCTGAAGTTGACATTGATGGGCGTGTGCTCCAGCAACTTCTGAGGAACGCCCGAAAAGGTCATCACATCACCATTGATGTTCACATTGGTGAATTGGAGCACATTCTGCCCCAACCCGCCCTCTATGGTAAGCGTGGTACCTTGATAGATATAGCTGCCCTCCACCTGTTGCTGGTCCTCGTCAGGGCAGCGTAATGGCCCAGCATCATCGGTATAGGAGCCTGCGGTGGCGAATATCATCAGGTTGTCAGCATCGCACGTATCGGCATGCAGTATGGTCAGTGCATCGGTCACCACCACCCCATCTATCTCCTTGGGAGGATTGATAACAGCCGAGGTCACCTTCCAAGTACCGTGCAACGGCCGTGTGAAATCGGGCTCCTCATCACTGCAACCAATGAATGTGAAAAAGGACATGGAAAGCACAAGGGCAGTGCGGGGCAAGGTGTAGCGGTAATGCATGTGGCCAATTGGAAAGTCAGGGGGGTAAATGTAGCCATACTCGAGACAGTGGTATAGCGGTTTGCGTAGCCACCCACTGGTCTATCGTCTTTGCATCATCCACTGGCCCATCCTTACAGGCCCTCTGTCATCACTGTTTCACCAGCCGCACTGCGTGGCCATCCACCAGAAGGAAATATATACCGGCAGCAAGACCCGAGAGGTCAAGGGGGTATGCGTGCAGATCGGTGGTGGCCGTGTAGGAAAAGCATGTGGCCCCGATGGCATCCACAAGGCGGTAGTGCCCTGCGGGTCCATCCACCAGGCATTGGTGCCCCATCGGATTGGGATAGGTGCGCAGCCCTGCCAAGTGCCCATGCTGCGCAATACCTGCAATGATGACCGGCTCCGTATTCCAACGTTCGGCCCGCCAGCGGTACATCGAATCGGGCAGCCAGAGCTCTACACCGCTCTGCAAGGTCGCGATATCCCACAGGCCGTCCAGCACCAAGGTGTCGGCAACGGTCTCTTCTGTGCCCACTCGCCACAGGCAGGCATCCGAATCATGCCATACCAGTGTCTTGCCCGTAGCGGGCTGATGACCGTAGGATATGGGCTGGCCGATGGCGGCAGGCCGCATGTGCGGTTCCACGTAGGTGATCAGATTCCTGTTCACCGTGTTGCCCGTCATGTCCGTTATCTTGAATCGGAACACCTCTTCCCACTCGCTATGGAAGGGCGGCAGCCGGAAGGCCGACACATTGGCAATGAGGGCCGACATTAACGGGTCGCCCACCGTAAGTTGCAGCCCGCCCTGCGCGTTGAAATAGGCATCGACCCCGGTGTAGATGATAAGCAACGGACCACCATCGGGCATGGGCATGAATTCGCATCCGCCCTGAAACTGACCGTAGAGCGTGTCCTGCCCCACCTTCACCACATGGCTGCTGAGTTTCGTAGCGGTGTTCATAGCGGTGTCGATAGCCCAGATGCCATACGATAGCGGCTGCTTCTGCTGCCCATTGGCGGGCGATGATATGGCCCTGCCATTGTTCAATGCGGCCACATGCACAGTACCCGACAAGGTGTCCACGTATATGGCGGCACCATGCTGCAGCATCAGTGGAAAGTCATCATCCACCGTGGGTGTGAACGGCACAACTATGCCCGACAACACCGGAAACGTTCTGCCCAACACATGTTTCAGCGCAAAGGCGGTCTGCCCGTTGGCCCTGTCGAGCTCAAAGACGAACACATTGCTATTGTTGCGGGCCGATGCCCCGATGATGGCCCGTTGGCCCGCTGGCGTTGCCACCACATGCACGCTCCACTCGTTGAAATGGAAGAAATCGAGCATGGCGCTGTTGGTCGTGCTTATCGAATCGTAATTCAACATGCCGTCCATGTCCATCATGTGGTCCAGCTCGAACACCTTGGTCTGCGCATCCAGTTTCCAGATGGTGGCGGCCTGCATCCAATACACCTGCCCGTTGGACGTAAGCTCTTGCCGCGCTATGGCCGTGGCCACATAGACATCCTCTTCCAGCATGAAGACCACTGCATCGTGAGGTTCGAGCACCACCTGCCCTACTCTGGCGGCAAACAGCTGCTGCACGGCAGTGTTGCCATCCACCGTAAGGGTGCCGATGTGGGCATGGTCGCGGTCATACACATAGAGCGTATCGCCACCGTCCGGGTCGGGATTGCCGCCCTCCAGCTCCGAGCGCTGATGGCTGTAGAGGTCAAAACCACGTGCCTTGCGCGGGTCGGCCCGTTTCACCCTGGCAAGCTCGTCAAGCCTGTAGGGGAAGGCCATCAGCCGCCCATCGCGGTCATAGCAGCCTTGCAGCAACCTGCTGGGCTGCGATGGCGCCACCTCATAGCGCTCATTCACCATCCAGCAGCCATCCTGCATGGCAGCATACACGGCCACGTCCGTATACTGGAACATGCTGCTGGCATCTTCCACCCAATCGGCATTGTAGAACAAGGGCAACTGGGCAAAAGGTGCATCCTGCGCCCACAGCCCCAACGGCATGGACAGCAAAAGCACGGCAATTGTTCTGAACGGCATGATGCGTTGAGCGATGACCCATTAGGAAAGCACGACATACCGCACCACCGGATAGGGGCCCGCGAAGAAACACGCAACGCCTCGATTTTTTTGCACGATGGTGTACACTTCTGTATGCTTAACAAAGGAATAGTGCTGCTAATGCAATGCACCCACGTCTATGGCCTATCCTCTATGGTCTATGCAAGGTGGGGGAAACATTATAGATTGCTTCGTTCCTCGCAATGACGCTGCATGTGTCCTCATTCATGCACCAAACGATGTCATTTATCGATATTAATACTATTTTCGTGTGGCTTTTTCACTTATACATATATAGCGATGACGAAAAAAGCCACTATCCGACAGGACGAGCCGGTCCTTCAACTGCAGACCGCAGACGGCATTCAACTGGTAAAGGCAAAGCAGGTGGTC
>JBFYQB010000208.1:0-13392 GCA_041302955.1 Flavobacteriales bacterium | reverse complement strand
AAGGCACGCTCATCATTGCCCGATACCAGTATCCCGATCTCGACCCTACGCCTATCCGCGAGCAACTGGCCCGCATACGAACCGACATCTGGATAGAACTGAACGATCACCTTACCGCGATGGAGAAAGTGCGGGTGATGAATCACATTCTCTTTGATGTGCACGGATTCTCTGGCAATACCCAACACTACACCGCCCCACAGAACTCGTTCTTCAACATGGTGCTCGAATCCAAAAAGGGCAACCCTCTGTCGTTGGGCATCCTGTATGTCATCTTGGCCGAGCAACTGGACATTCCTATAGCAGGCGTCAATCTTCCAGAGCATTTCTCGCTCGGCTACCGCGACCTGCATCAGCCAGATCCTATGGAGATGCTGTTCTACATCAACCCATTCAACCGCGGTGCCGTATTCGGAAAGCCCGAGGTGCTCCGTTTCCTGAAGAACATGAACGTTGAACCCTCAGCTCGCCTACTGCGGCCGGCATCGCCTTTGGAGATGGTGTTCCGAATGACCAACAATCTGGTCATGTCCTACACGAAGATGGGCTATACGGCCAAGGTTGACGAGATAAAGTCTCTGCAACAGGTGTTTCCGCGTCAATGATCGCGACCTTCATCGCCTGATGGGCCAAAGCAATAAGGACATATTCAGAAAGTGGTGTGCCGTGCGCAACGACATACCGCTGTTTCTCCGCTCCGATTGGATGGAGACCATCACTGATGATGCGCACTGGGACGTTGCGCTGATAGGCAAAGAGAATGATGTGCAGGCCTTTCTCCCCTATTTCAAGAAGCGGAAAATGGGTTTTGACATCATCACCATGCCCCCACTCACGCCTTATCTGGGCCCGTGGCTGCACTACCCTGCCGGACAGAAATTGCCAACCCGTCTCTCGTATGAGAAGAAGATGATGGAGGCGCTTATAGCCCAACTGCCCACCACCGACCGCTACATCCAGTATTTCCACCCTGCAGTGACCAATTGGCTGCCCTTTCAATGGAAAGGGTTTGAGCAGACCACGCGCTACACCTACATCATCCCCGATCTGCACGATATGGAGATGGTCTATGAAGGATTGCAAGGCAACATCAAGAGGGAGATAAAGAAAGCCCAATCAACCCTGCACATGGAGGTGGTCCAGGAGATGGACACTCTTTTCGCACTGCTTGAGAAAGACTATGCGGCCAAAGGCGAGAAGCTGCCCATAACCAAGGCATATCTGCAACGTATTCATTCCTTCTTGCGTGCCACCAATGCATGCACGGTGTTCAAGGCGGTGGATGACAATGGCCAGCCAGTGGCATCGCTGCTATTGGCATGGGATGCGCAGAGCGCCTATTTTCTGGCGGGTGCGGCAGACCCCAAGGCCAAGACCACCGGGGTGATGAGCCTGTTGCTCTGGACAGCAATCGTCCGTGCATCGGAAGTGACCACATCCTTCAACTTTGAAGGCAGCATGATGGAACCCATAGAAAGGTTCTTTCGGGCATTCGGTGGACAACAGACCCCCTACTTCGAGCTACGCAAAACCGGTTCGAAGCTGTTGAAGATGCTTTGATAAGCGCGGGCCTACTCGGTCTTCACGCCCAGATGCTTCATCACCTTCAGTGTAAGGTCGTCTGCTTCGGGAGCCACGATAATGATGGAATTGCCAGTGCCATCGGCAGAGTTGAGCACATGGGTGTATCCTTCCTTGGCAGCCACTTCTTTCATGGCGGTCTTCAGTTGTTGCGCTATGGGCCGGATAAGGTCGGTACGTTTCTGTATCAGTTCCTGTTCTGCATTGACCTTGGCGGCATCATATTCGGCCTGTAGCGCTTTCAGTTCGCTCGTGCCAATGATGCGGCCTGCATCGGTCAGCTCGCCTTTGCGGTCCTTGGCCTGAAATTCGGTGTAGCGGGCATTCAGTTTCTGCTGCATTGCCTCCAGTTCCATTTGGCGTTCTGCGGTGAAACGGTCCAGTATCCTGTTCATTTCCTGTGCTTCATTCATGCTGGCCAGCACCTGTTCCATATACACATACCCTATCCGGGTGGATGTGTCCACAGCCATTGACATGGCCAAAAGGCCTACAAGCAGCACTATTCCTATGTTCTTCATGAAAGTGTTTATGTGAGATCCGATTGTTTATTTCGTCCGCAATATACTCAGGCCAAAATAAGGCTCACCCATCATGCGGTTCATACTTCTTTTCGTTCGGCTCATTGCCTTTGTGGTGCTCACCTTGGGCTGCACCCTAACGGTGCTCATTGGCAGGGCGTTCGGAGGTTCGCACGAATTCTGCCTTTCGGTGCAACAGTTCTGGAGCCGTGCCATGCTTTGGAGCTGGGGTGTGCGCACTGTGGTGCATGGTGTGCCGCCCAAAGCAGGCCTGCTCATGGCCAATCATCAGAGCTATCTGGACATCTGGATGATCCCGAAATACACCATCAGTGTTTTCGTGGCCAAAGCCGAGGTGCGCAATATGGCCCTCGTAGGCTGGGGAGCCAGTGCGGTGAACACCGTATATGTGGACCGCAGCAGCAAAGAGAGCCGCAAGTTGACGCGCGATGCCATTGCAGACAGGTTGCGCAAGGGACGTTCTGTCATCATTTTCCCAGAGGGCACCACACATTTTGGCAAAGAAATGCTACCGCTGAAGCCGGGCATGTTCTATGTGGCGGCCGAAGAGGGCTTTCCCATAGTACCTGTAGCTATCCGCTATGAGGACGAAAAGTTGGCATGGGTGGGTGATGAACCGATCGGGTCGCACTTCTTCCGCAATTTCGGCAAATGGTCTACCACAGCGCATATTCACTACGGTGCGCCTATTGCAGGCAACGACCCAGACCTGATGGCCCAGCAGGTGAAAACATGGATCGAGGCAGAGATGGAAAGGCTCAGATGAGCTATCAAAGGGGTCTATCGCAACGATAGACGTTGTCGGCATGACCCAGTCGGTACCGTTCGCACAGGTCCTCTCCAACTTCGGTGGCCATTACGATGCGCTGCACCTTGAATCCGACAGCCTCCAACTTGGCGGGATAATCCAGACCATAGAGACGCACATGGTCTTTTTGCCAGAAATGCACCTCACGGTCATCCTCTGATGTGATGGCAACATCCGTGTAGGTGGTCTCACGGGTATAGTCCACCGGCACTTGGAATATGCCGAAGCCACCAGGCCGCATCACACGGTAAAGTTCGCGCATGGCCTTGGCATCATCGTCCACATGTTCCAACACATGGTTGCAGAAGATGACGTCAAAGGTGTTGTCCTCAAAGGGCATGGCCTGAATATCGCAGCGCACGTCTGCCAAAGGCGAAAAGAGATCGGCAGTGGTGAGGTCGAGGTGCTTCATTTTCCGGAATCGGCCCAAGAAAGGCTGTTCGGGGGCTATGTGCAGCATCTTACGGGGCTTGGAGAAAAAGTCTGTGCGCTCTTTCAGATAGAGCCACAGTACCCGATGGCGCTCCAAGGTGAGGCAGGATGGACACAGCACATTGTCGCGCTTGGCACGCCCTCCATACCCATAAGGAAGAAACTTACGGAAACGGTTCTCGCACACGGGGCATTCCACTTTGTCACCACGCAGCAACACCGGTGCAAACCAACTGAACACGTAGCTCAGACGGATGAGTAAAGGGCGAGGAATAGTGCGGAGAAGGAAGTGGAACAATGCTAGGAATAGGATATGGAGCGAATGCGGTTATGCGCCCGTCACTTCACTGACGGTTCTGCTGGCGAACGGATCCGGGATACCGAGTGCCTCGTAAACATACTTGAATGTGGAAAGGATTTCTGGCCTGCCATTCACAATGGCCACATCATGCTCAAAGTGGGCAGATGGTTTGCCATCCTTGGTCACTACGGTCCAATTATCGTTGAGTGTCACCACATGGCGACTGCCCATGTTGATCATCGGTTCGATGGCGAGCACAACGCCATCTTGCAGCCTCTTTCCTTTGCCACGCTGTCCATAGTTGGGCAATTCGGGATCTTCATGCAGATCGCGGCCCACACCGTGGCCCACCAGTTCGCGTACCACACTGTAGCCGTGACGCTCGGCATGCAATTGCACCGCAAAACCTACATCGCCTGTGTAATTACCTGTTCTTATCTCGGCAATGCCCAGATAGAGCGATTCCAAGGTCACATCCAACAAGCGTTGCACTTCGGGTTTCACTTCGCCAACAGCAAAGGTGAAGGCATGGTCGCCCACCCAACCGTTCAGTATGGCTCCGCAGTCAACGGCAATAATGTCGCCCTCCTGCAAAGCACGGTTGCCGGGAATCCCATGCACCACCTGCTCGTTCACCGATGTACATAGTGTATTTGGAAAGCCGCCATAGCCAAGGAAGCACGGCACGGCACCCTGATCGCGGATACACTGCTCGGCCACTTTATCCAACTGCAAGGGCGTAACGCCCGGACGGATCAGTTTGGCCACCTCGCCCAAGGTGCGTGATACTACCAATGCACTTGCGCGCATCTGCTCGATCTCTTCGCGGGTCTTTAGCTTTATCATCAGTTTCCGAACAATTTGCCCAACAGACCACCCTTGCTATTCTCACTCTTACGTGGAGCAGCACCTCCTTCCTCTGGGTGAATAAGGCGGAATATCTCTCCCCACTGCATCATTCCGCCCACGTTCCTGTCGTCAATGAACATGTCGCAGTCCAGTTTGCGGCTGGCAGTTTCGGGGTTGAACTGTTCTTCGGGATAGCTCTTATTCACAGCATAGAACTCCACACCGTTCTTACGGCAGAATTCAACAGCCGCATCCAGCTCTGTGCCATGGCGATAGGTCCACAACAACAGTCGGTGCCCACGTTTCTGCAGTTCTTTAAGTGTTTCGAAGGCGAAGGGCAGTGTTTTGCCGATGGCAGGGAACTTGTGTTCTACTATGGTGCCATCAAAATCCACTGCAATGGTCAGTGGTTTGCCCTGAATTGGTAGGTCTCTCATCGGGGCGCAAAGTTATGGAAGGTTCCCATATGCACAGGAATGGCTTTCATACTGCGGAATTCAAAGTATTTCTCCAAGGCAAAACTGGTGCTGGTAAAAGCGATCTCCTTCCAAGGAATGTCTTTCTCGGCAAAGAATTCCACCTCCAGACTTTCGGTTGTGGTGCCTTCTGACCTATGGAGCAGATCGGCAATGAAGATGATGTATACCTGATCCACTTTGGGGATGTTGTAGATGCAATGCAGTCGTGGTTCGCTCACTTTGACGAGGGCCTCCTCCCATGTTTCGCGCAATGCGCCCTCCTCAACGGTCTCGCCATTCTCCAAAAATCCACAAGGCAGATTCCATAGGCCATAGCGCGGCTCAATGGCCCGTTTGCAGAGAAGTACTTTGTCTCCATCCACCACCAGACAGCCCACTATCATCTTGGGATTGGTGTAATGGACCGTGGCGCATTGGCTGCACACCGAACGCTCGAAGGTATCACCTTCGGGCACTTGAAGCCGAATGTCGGCCGATCCACATGTGCTACAGTAGTTCATCTGTATGCCAAAGATACTGCGCAGGTGTCAGAAGAAGATGACGAGCCGTCATATCAGGCGTCTAACGCGCTTTCTGTAGGTGGCATAAAGTTCACCATGCTGCGCGGCAAGGAATTCCTCTTCGAGTCTTATCTGGATCTGAATGAGCATATATCCCACAATGAGAAACAAGGATGTCACGGCATTCGGGTCGGTCATGAAAAGCCCTGACAGACTCAGTAGCATCCCGAAGAATATCGGATTGCGCGACACTTGGAACAGTCCGGTTGTTACAAGCGTTGTTTTCAACTCGGTGTCAATGCCTATTCTCCACGAATCTTTCATGTGCGCTTGGGCCACAATGGTCCATATCAGCGCAAAAAGCAACACCGCAAGCCCTGCATATTGGACCGCGGGCAATTGAAGGGAACGTAACGGCAGTAGGTCGTCATGCCAGGCTGGGAAGAACGCATAGGCCAGCACATAGACGAACATGGCTATCAGCGTAAGCTTGAAATAGCGGCCAATAAGACCATAGGCACTATCGTCCTTGGGCAGCACCAGCGGATTTTTCCCTATGCGCCTTGCCACTATCAGGCTCTTCAACACGAACGCAATGCCGAAATAGACCACAAAATAGATGGGCAGTACGATGCGGAGCAGTTCGTCCATGGTTCTTCTGTTTGCTACGGTCTACGGTAGTTCCATTGCCGCTGCCCTGTTCATATCGGAAACGTCACGCCCGCCAACAGCATCGCCTCTGTGAATCGTGCGTTGTCTATACCCGTGGCAATGTGACGGTCTTTCAGGAATTCAAGCACCCGCTCCGTGGGCATGTTTCCCGTCAGTTCGTCCTTGGCCATGGGGCAGCCTCCAAAACCTTTGATGGCCGAGTCGAACCTGCGCACCCCGCTGTCGTAGGCTGCACGCAGCTTTGGTTCCCATGTGTCGGGCGTGGTGTGCAGGTGGGCACCAATGGTGATGTTGGCAAATGCCCCATCGAGCGTTTGGAACACAGCGCTGATGCTCTGCGGGGTCGATGTGCCGATGGTGTCTGAAGGCATCAGCACATCGGCACCCACATGGGCCAGTTTGTGTGCCCATTCGGCCACAATGCCCTCGTGCCATTTGTCGCCATAAGGATTGCCGAACGCCATGCTGAGGTAGATGATGAGACCCTTGTTGTGCTTGGTGCAGAGGTCCTTGATCTCCTTTACCCTATCAAGCGACTCCTCCATGCTGCTATTGGTATTGCGATGCTGAAAGGTCTCCGACACCGAGAACGGGAAACCCAAAAGGTCCACACGCTGATGCAACACCGCATCCTGCGCACCACGCACATTGGCCACGATGACCGACAGCTTGGTAGGCGATGCATCCAAGCGGTCGAGCACCTCGGCCGTATCCTGCATCTGCGGTATGGCCTTGGGCGATACGAAACTACCGCAGTCCAACGTATGGAAACCACACTGAAGCAGCGCATTGATGTAGGTCACCTTCGTGTCGGTGGGGATGAAATCATGGATGCCCTGCATCGCATCGCGGGGACATTCTACAAGTTGGAGCAAGTTGGACATGATGTGATGACGGCTATTGGCCTAGCTTTTAGCGGTTAGCAGTTTTCTGTTGATAGCTTTGATCAGTGCAGGCCCTTCATAGATGAATCCTGTGTAGAGTTGAACCAGCGATGCGCCTGCTTCCAGTTTTTCCAGCGCATCAGCCGCGCTGTGAATGCCACCAACGCCAATGATGGGGAATGCACCATTGCTGTGGGTGTGCAGGTAGCGGATCACTTCGGTGCTGCGCTCGCGCACAGGTCTGCCGCTGAGGCCGCCCATGCCGATCTGTTCTATTTCTGCTGACGGAGTTTTCAGTCCGCTGCGCGAGATGGTGGTGTTGGTGGCAATAATGCCATCGATCTTCGTTTCGCGCACTATCTCGATGATGTCGTCCAGTTGGGCATCCGTCAGGTCGGGGGCTATTTTGAGCAGGATAGGCCGCTGTTTCGCAAATTTCATATTCTCGGCTTTCAATGCACTGAGGATGTGCATCAGCGGTTCCTTGTCTTGAAGTGCGCGCAGTCCTGGCGTGTTGGGCGAACTGACATTGACCACAAAGTAGTCCACCACATCGTGCAACTCGCGGAAACAGATGAGGTAGTCGTCCAAGGCGTTCTCGTTGGGCGTAAGCTTGTTCTTACCGATGTTGCCGCCTATGATGAATCGCGGGTCACGGCCCTTGAGCCGTGCTTTTGCCACTTCCACACCGCTGTTATTGAATCCCATGCGGTTGATGAGTCCGCTGTCCATAGGCAGGCGGAACATGCGTGGCTGCGGATTGCCCTCCTGCCCTTTGGGAGTGATGGTTCCTACTTCTATAAATCCGAAACCAAGATTCGAAAACTCGCCATAGAACCCTGCATCCTTGTCAAAGCCGGCCGCCAGCCCTACTGGATTGGGAAATCGAAGGCCAAACACTTCGCGTTCCAACCGCTTGTCCTGTATTACGAACATTGCGCGGATCAGCGCCCCCAAGCCTGGCAGTTTCAGTAGTGCTTTGAAAAGACCGACCACCAGATGGTGCGCTTTTTCGGGAGCAAACAGAAAGAAAACAGGGCGGAGAATGAGCTTATACATAGCGTACAAAGGTAGAAGCCGATGCACGGAAATGAGATGCTGTGGCAACAGCCCACAACAGCCCAATTATGCACTCAAAGGACCAAAGGGCGGGGGATTTCTTCCCAACAGTCGTTAGTGGCTTGTAGCCGCTCCCTACTTCGCTATCTTATCATACGAGGCCACGATGCCTTTGATAAGGGCCGAGCTGAAACCAGCATGTTCCATCTCGTTGAGGCCCACAATGGTGCAGCCCTTGGGCGTGGTCACCTTGTCAATCTCCTGCTCTGGATGTCCGCCTTTCTGAATGAGCAGTTCGGCTGCACCTTTCACCGTCTGGCTAACAATGGCGGTGGCGGTCTTGGCATCAAAGCCCACTTCTATCCCTCCCTGTATCATGGCGCGGATAAAACGCAGCGCATAGGCGATACCACAGGCACCAAGGATGGTGGCCGATTCCATCAGGCTCTCCTCGATATGGATGGAGATACCGATGCTGTTGAACAAGGCTGCCACCTGCTGCTGATGGGCAGATGCGGCATGGATGGAACAAATGGCGGTTACCGACTCGCGCACATCGGCAGCCGTGTTGGGCATGGCGCGGAACAAAGGCATACTGCCAGGAACATGCGCCCCTATCTGCGCCAAGGTGATGCCTGTGGCCACCGAAACGAGCACATGGCGCGAAGGGTCGAGCAGGTCGGCAAACTCCTTGACCAAAGGCTCCACGTTGTAGGGCTTCACCGCAAGGATGATAAGGTCGGACTTGGCCACTGCCTCACGATTGTCGGTGGTGAGGTGCACACCGCTATCCGCCAGCAGGGCCAGCGAAGCCAAGTTTCTGCGGGTGGCGATGATGTCGCCAGCGGCCACGGTGCCCGAGGCGATGATGCCGTTGGCCAAGGCAAGGCCGAGGTTGCCACAGCCGATGATGGCGATGCGTGTAGTGGTCATGGGAGAAAGTAGATGAAGAAGGATATCAATGGCTCAGAAACCCAACTGCACGCGGAAGGCCCATTGCTGGTATTGCAGGTCGCGGAAGGGGAATGCAAAGTCGACACGGATGATGCGGAAGATGTTCTCGATGCCCACCGTCACCTCCCAATAGTTGCCATAATTGGGTTCGTAGAGGTAATGTGCACCGACCACGGTCTGCCATTTCAGCTTCTTGATGAGTGGCACCTTGTTGAGGATGGCCCCGTGGAAATGGTGCTCCACATGAGCGGCCACATAGGCATCATCGGTGCTGGCCATGTAGTAGGGCAAGGCCTTGAAACGGCTCAGCCCAGAAGGGGTGATGTGCACCTCGGCCGTGTAGAAATGCTTGAAGTCGGCAAAGGCCACATTGCGGTTGAAAGCGAACCAACCGGCATCCACCGCCCATTCCAACTTGCCGGCCATGCCTATCTTATGGTCGTCCTCCACCTGCACCTGTAGGAAGGAGTAGTTGCTCGATGAGCCGCCCACTGTGGGCACACCCCATTCATAGGCCACACTGAACTCGGGCCATTTGCTGCCCAGGTTTATCTTCCTGTCGGGATACTCCCAATACTTCTGCCCAGGGCGGAACTTGGCGCCTATGCGCAGTTTGAACGCCCGGTTGTCGCCATAGCGCGAATTACCGTAGGCCAACTGCCCATTGGTGGGCTGGTTTAGGGTGTACTGCTTGCCCTCCGTGTTCAGATACTGACCATCTATGGCGCTGCGTGGGGCATTGTAGAGCGTGGTGCGCTGCCCATAGTAGGCACTGGCCGACAGGTTGACCCCATTGAACACCTCCATGCCCCACCCTACCCTGCCGTAGCTCTCCTCATAGAACTTCATGTAGTTCTCTTCCAAGAGCAGCGTGTAGAGCGAGTTGATGGACTCAGAAATGCCATCATCCTGAAACTGCCGCACATAATGACCGCCCTCGCCCGAGATGCGCATCCTGTTCTTGCGGTTGAAACGGTAGAACACCGACCCCTTGCCATAGTATTGCTGCGATGCGAAACCATAGCGGTTCGTGTAGCTCACAATAAGCCCGGTCTTCCGGTCCTCGCCCCCATTGCGGTTGAAGGTGAGCTTGTGGTCTATCAGATAGCCCTCCACCGTGTTGAACTGCACTGCCGTGAGCGGACTCTGCACCTCGAGCGACCAGTTACGCTTGCTGTCGCGATAGGTGTAGCCATAGAGCAGCGCCTGCACCTTGAACTTGTTGCTGTTCCTGTCCACCGAATCCTTGTAGGCATCGGTCTTCATTACCACCTCGATGCTGTCCTTGCGGTGGTAGTCCTCAGCCTCCAAGGCGGTGAGCGGTATGGTGCGTATCTCGGCCCAGAAGGCGCTGTCCTTCTCGTTGGCCTCCGATTCCACCTTCACCAGTGGCCCCTTGTTCCATTCCTCAAAGTCGAACTTGGTCACATCGCCCCCTACGCTGTCCTGATTCTCCACCTGTTCCTTCAGCTTGGCCAGCGATCGCTTGTTCATCGGCTCTTTGCCCTTGGGCTTGTCCTTGGCCTTGGGCTTTGCTTCTGGCTTCTCCTCTTCGGTGACGTCCGGCTCCAATTTGGGCTGCAGCCCGTTCAGATAGTCGGTGTCCTTGATGTACTTCCTGACGCTGTAGTCGCTGAACACGGAGGTGAATGTGCCCCAGCCTTTCACCTTCAGCAGCTTGACATTGAAGACAAAGTCGAAGGTCAGAGTGCCTTTGAGCCACAGGTCTTTGGTAAGGGGGATGAAGTCGGCCTTCATCCGCACGGTGTCGACAAACTCGATGCCCGACTCGGAGGTGAGGAACACATCGACCCCATGGATGCGCCACGACCCGTCCTGAATGAAGATGAACCCCTTGAAGAGCGGTACGCCTGTGGCGCGTGGTATCACTTCGATACGGTTGACGATGATGCTGTCCTCGATGTAGAAGCCCGCGTATTTGAAGCGGTAATACAAGGTGGCCGATGGCGCAATGGGCGACACGAGGTTCCTATCGCTCAGCCCTTCGAGGTTGTAGCTCTTGTCGTAGAAATTGAATTGCAGACTGGTGGCATTGTTCCATGTGAAGCCCTCGCTACGCCCACTGACCTTCGAGGCGATGACCCGCTCTTTGGTGACGTTCGGGGCCTTGAAATGGAATTCGGACACACTCTCTGACAGATAGATGATGCCGCTGCGCGTGGCATCGAGCCCCGGCACATCGAGCGAACGGCCCAGCACACGCTTGGGCAGGTTCTTCACAAAGTTGGTGCCCTTCACATACACCTTGCACGAGTAGTCCTGCACCTGCTGCCGGTAGAATTCGCGCTTGCCACGGGCCATGCGCATGATGCGGTAAGCGGGATCTTCACTGCCATCGGCCACGGCCTCGCCCAGTTCGAACACCACGCGCTTCATCTCCACGTCCAGCTTCATATCGGCCTCTATGGTCACTGGGCGTATCTCGGTGCCATAGCCCACATAGCGGAACACGATGATGTGATAGCCGGGCTTCAGTTCCAGTTGATACCTGCCTTCGGCATTGGTGGTGGTGCCCAAGGTGGTGCCTTCCACATAAACGGTGACGAACGGAACGGGCAGTCCCTCCTTGTCGGTCACAGTGCCTGTAAGCTCGGCCGCCAACACCTGCATGGCCATGAGCAGCAACAGGACAGACGATGAAAGGATGCGTTTGAACATGTAGGCCGCTAATATACATGTTGTGCGATAGCATATCTGCTACGGACATACCCTAGGAAAAGACCTGCCGGAATAAGCCAGACGAACGAGAGTATGCTGAAATGCACCAAGGCAAAGAGCACGCCTGTCACGATGATCGTGGAGGCCGCGGATGTGAGCTTTCTCAACTGTCCGAACAGAATGCCTCTGAACGCCAATTCCTCAGTGATGGCTGGAAACACAGCGATGGACACTATGGCAAATGCCAAGGGAAAGGGTGCATCTCTGTAGTCTTCAAACAGATCGTTGGGCTGGGAACCGAAAACATGCGCGAACGTTTCGGCAATAAGCACTACGAACACTGTCATCAGCACCTGCAGCAGGAAATAGAGCCCCACCTTGGACAGTTTTATCCGCATGGGCGAAAGGATGGGGATAAGCGTGTCTCTGAACCAATATCCCGTGCATAGGACGATGATGAAGAATGCTATATCAAACCCAAGTGCGGCAATGTATCCGTCCCACAGACCAAAAAAGCCTGAAGAGAGGATATAGACAGCGACAATGGAAAAGGCGGCTATGAACTTGCGGATGTCCGCCCGCTCCGAACTCCCATCGTCCACAACGCGTTGCCTGCCGCATTTAGGACAGAATTCGAACGCTACAGTGGAGCTATGCTCACAACCAGCGCATGCATGCTGCGGCAGTTCATCCATCGTTTGCCCCATTGGCGTTCCTTCCCTCTGGCAGCTCCTTGCGCATGCGCTCCACATCTTTCACGGCATAGATGGCATAGAGCAATGTGCCTGCAACTGCAATTTTCAGCAACACACCCGATAGGAAGTACTCAATATCGATCATGGCAATGAACAGTTGCAGTGAAACATAGAACAGCAGTGCTGTGAGCAGGGCAGGAAAAGGGTTTTTGCCCGCCCAGAAGGCCAATCCGAGATAAATAGAGCTGATAATGAGACCAATGATAATTGACAGTGTGTCTCCAGAGGCGAACGACAACATATTGAGCCCGGCTACGATGAACATATATGTCCTACCGCGGGACACCACATCTTCCGATGCTCGGATGGTGCTGCGTTTCACCCGTTGGTCCACAATGAACTTGTACTGCTCCTGCTGTGTACCCCGTTGAGGAAATCCACAGACGGGACAGAATAGGTTCTCGGCCGTCAGCCCCGTTTGCCTACATGTGTAGCACACGGAGTAGTCAGAAATAACGATCTGTCTTCTTCTTTGGTCGCGTTCGCGTGCTGTAAGTGCCATTCGAACAGTTCTAGTGTAATTGTCCAAACATAATTGAAATATCAGAATCGGTTATCACCCTGTGCTTTTTTGTGCCGTTGAGATGCCATGGGCAGATAAGGCCCGATGGTGGCCCTACTTCCATCAGCGCACCATGAGCACCCACGTCCATGGCCTATTGTCTATCGCCTATCCTCTATCGTCTGTTGACTGTGGTCTATGCGCCCACCCCCTCCAATTGTCCCCATTCATACCACAAAAGATGTCATTTATCGATATTAATACTATTTTCGTATGGCTTTTTCACTTATACATATATAGCGATGACGAAAAAAGCCACTATCCGACAGGACGAGCCGGTCCTTCAACTGCAGACCGCAGACGGCATTCAACTGGTAAAGGCAAAGCAGGTGGTC
>JBFYQB010000207.1:0-2708 GCA_041302955.1 Flavobacteriales bacterium | reverse complement strand
AACATACGGGTACATGTGGTGGACTGCGATGCAGTAATGACTCAAAACGAATCCTTCAACTACGGGAATCAATACCACTCCGGTAACGCTGCTGCCTACCAAGGGCTAGCGGACATTTCGGGAGGTGAGTACCTAACGGTAGGATCCATGTCGCTCCATCAGGCCTTTGCCGAGGTATCCGACCATCTGGAACCCTTCCTTATGCTTACCGACATCAATGTCACCCGCACCGAGGGGGCAGGTGTGCAGAGCGTCTCACTGGGAGGGGCCACTGCGATGGTGGAGACCGACAAGACTTTCGGCATCAGCTCAATGGTCACTGGCACAGGCGATGTGGTCATCAGTCTCACCTTTGAAGAGATCAACGGCAATATGCATCAGTTTACCGATACCATTGCCGAGAACATGGTCTATCCACTTGACACCGTAGCCGACAATATCTGGGCCGGTCTGATACAGCGCAAGCTTTATATACAACCACAGGCCGACCCCATGATCCTTTCCATCATTGACCATAGCAAACGTTATCGGGTACTTTCAAAATACACTGCCTTTCTGGCCCTCGAACCGGCCGAAGGGCCGCTGCCTGGTCCGGACGACCCTATTGTTCTGACATCTGTTACGGAAGTGGAGAGCTCTACGGGCGTGGAGAGCATCGAGGTCTTCCCCAACCCCTTTACCGACATGCTGACCTTGGATATGGCCCTGCTGAACGACATGGACCTGACCATTGTGCTTTATGACATCCATGGGGCGGAGGTGATGCATGTCTTCAAAGGGCAAGTGGGTGCTGGCAGGTCTATGCACAGCTTCGACCTGTCAACACTCAGCCCAGGCGTATATGTGATCAGGATATCAGACCGCAGCGGTATGCCACTAGAGACGTTACGGGCTATAAAACAGTAGGAGGCAGTTCAACTGGCGCACCTTTTCGCCCATGGATCTCTGCGAGGGGCTGAACGGGCTGGTGATGCGGAGGATAGGGTGAATCTGGCATCGGGTATCAGTCTTTAGCGCCCCAACAACTTCTCCCACCACGACCGTTTCGATGCGCCTTCGGTGTTCTCCGCTGTAGGTTGGGAATCCTGTTCCTGCGCTGAGGCAATGAGGGCTTCTTCGGCCTGCTTGCGTTTCAGTTCCTCGTTGCGCTCCCTCATGGCGGCATAATAGATCTGGTTGACCCTGTTTTTGGCAACCAACTTCTTTGTCGCATCCACTTTGGCCAGATGCCCTTTGGCGATGCGCAACATATCGAGCACTTCGCGCAGCAGTTGATCGGTAGCGGACAGTAACCCGCCCACATGGTCCATATGCCACCGCGTATGGAGGGGGTCGAACCCTTTGGGCGAGCGCAGGGTTCGGAGTGCGGCATTGCTGTAGCGTTCGCGTTCGATCTTGAAGCGTTTCAGCTTCTTGTCTATCAGCACGAATTTCTTGATGGCCCGTTCTATGTCATATCCCATATGCCTGATGTAGCTCCCCTCCTTCGCCTCGTCCATGGCGGCCATGTCCTTCTCCAAGCGCTTCACCTTGTTCTTCACCGAGGTGTATTTCTTCTTGAAATCGGCCATCTTGGCCTGGGCCTCAGCGTGCTTGTCGAGCGCCACTTGCAGCGCTGGATAATACTCGGGCAATACGCGGGTGAATTCCTCGGGGTTGATCATCGCATGGGGTATTAGGGCGAACAACACACAACGGCCTCGGCAGTGGCCTTTGCAAAACAAATTTCAGAAAATCATTTGAATATCAGCGCACTTGCTTTGGGCAGGTCACACAAGATCTTTATACATTGGATATTCCGCACCTAGGGAACACCACTGCCTGCGCATGGAAACCCCAAACGTTACCCAGCTAAATGAGGAGAGGATTCAATGTGGTAGAATGGGAGGAAGCGAACTGACCGACCTGCTGAAGTTTGCGAATCAGGGTCTGAACGGTGGTAGACCGATCGGGGTCCTCTTCTATTGAAGAGATCCAGCGGAACTCTTCAACAGGCGCATGGGGAACGCATAGACGGGCGGGGAATACATAAGAACACCTAGCCAATAGGAGCCTTCATCAAATTCCATTTATCCCTGACCGCTTCCATCTCGCCATTCAATATGCACGACACCTGTTCATGATAAGAAGCGATCTCAGATGCCACAGTTTTAACATCAGCACTCTCATCATACTTCTGAAAAGGAGCCAGCTTATCCGCCAGATCACCCAATTTAGCATTTGCCTCGGCAAGAGCAGTTTGTAGTGGTCTCAGAATTTCTTCCAATTCAAGTACCGTGGGTTTCGAATTTCTCATTGATGTTTATGATTTGAATCGATAGGTAAAAGCATGAGGAATTATTACCGATAGCTTGCCAACATCCCTGCGATCAACGCTTTCATCTCTGTGCGCACATGCTCAGGGCTCACTATCCGAACCTTATCCCCCATCATCAACATGGTTTGGAAAAACTCATAGTTGGGTACCACGCTCAGCTCAAACAATGCCCCCTTGCCTTCCTTGCCCAACTCTTGCTGAGAAGCATGCAAGGGCACAGACCTTACGAAATGGGCATGATACTCCTCCGACCAGAATCGGATGACCACAGGTTCGGCCTCGCTCTCAAACAGCCCGATCACATTGGCAAACATGTTATCATGGCTCTCACCTTTCCGTAGTTTGAACTGCTCTGCCAACCGCTCCACTTTCACCATGCGCTCCAATCCGA
>JBFYQB010000206.1:0-6593 GCA_041302955.1 Flavobacteriales bacterium | reverse complement strand
GTGGTGGTCCTTGGCGCGGGGCACAAGGTTGGCGAAGGTCCAGATGGCGAACGAGGCAGCGGGAAGGTTCCACGCAAGAATGGCGAAGCCCGTCCATTCCAGCACTTCACCAAAGAGGTTGGGCGCACTTACAAAATTGAAGAGGCCACCATGGGGAATGACGTGGCCTGTTTCGCCCGGCTTCCTGAGGTTCATCAGCTTCTCATCGGCCCACAGGTTGATGCCCATCCCCAAAAGAAACAATGGAAGCCCGAGCATGAACTGCCAACTGCTGAACCAATCCACTGTGTAGCTGGACATCTCCGCCAAGAAATACCCGTTGAGCCCAGCATTCATCAGATTGAAGAAAACGGCCGAACCCACGATGGTCACCGGCATCAGCTTCTCCCCACTTTTTATTCGGAAAGGAAAGATTAACGCACGGTTGAGGTAGTGCAACAGCCACAGTCCACCGATGCACCATGTTGCAGTGTTCACATGGCTGCCCAATAGCAACGCTGTGAGAATGATTGCAAAGGAGGGGAGTTCCATGAACATCCAGCCCCACTTGTTGCGGATCATCGGCCCCCAACCATTGCGCGTATGCCTGCCGAAAGGCGCGGTAACGAACTGCAACGCAATGAAGGTGACCACCGCCACAGCTACCCATGTGAGGACTATCGGGGTAAAGTAGGATTCGATTAAAGAATCCAAATCAAAAGAATCCACTATTGGTTACAGACCACCTCATTTGCCAAGCCTCAGTCCTTTGATGAATTGAAAATCTTTGGTGTTGAAAGTGAGCAACGTGGCATTATTCTCCATGCACGTGGCTGCTATTAAAGCATCAGGCAGAAACAATGACCATGACGGGGTGCTGTAGGTTTGAATAAGTGACAGCGCACGTTCACCTATCGCCTTGCTTAGCGGAAGAACGCTATGTGTACGGGTCACAATGTCTACGGCTTCACGCTTGCTTCGGTTTGTTGCACCTACAGACAATTCCATGTGTGACACTACCGAAATACAGATTTCCTCACCTTGCTTTCTGATCAAGGCCGAGGCCATTTCATTTCCTCTGATGATGGCTATCAGGATGTTCGTATCGACCACTACCATCCTTCCACACGCTTGGAAATTCCACCATAGCGCAGTGTGTCGGCCTCCGCGTCCCATTCTGGACACATGCCGAAATAGGGAAGGTCTTTGTTCTCCTTCTGATCATCAATCTTGTCGTGTGGTTCAGATTTCTTGCGCGAGGTCTTCTTCACCGTAATGAAATCAAGTTGACGGAGAAAAGCGAGAAATTGCTTCGCTTTACCCTCTTCCACACTTATCTGAATATCCATGACATTGTACTTTGGTTGGACACATCACAAAAGTAGCCAGTCCCGCAGAATCGTCCAATCAAAAAGAAACGGGCGCACCTTTCGGCACGCCCGTTCACATGAAGTGTCCTAACGAAGAAACGCTTAGGCCATGATCTGTGGCAGTTTCATCGCCACGCTCATGTCTCCGTTCACTTTGATCTTGCCGCTCATGAAGGCGGTCATCGGGTTCAAGCTGCCGTTCAGCATGGCCTCCAGATCGGCCAATGCCACGTCAACAGTGCAATCTGCAGCCGTTGCATCGTTGGTGGTCACCACGTTGCTGTCGCCTTTTCCGTTCAACAGGATGTTGTGCTCACCGAAGTTGAACTTCAAGGTGTTGCCCAGCACTTTTGCACCAGCGGCCTTCTCTTCAATTGATTTTACTACGCTTTCGAAACTCATTTTTGGTTGATTTGATTGGTTAGTAGTTGATGGTTGTTGTGTTGCTGATGGGGTGGATGCGGCCACTGCCTTGGGTCTTGAGGATGAAGCCCCAGAACCTGCCCGTCTGTAATTGGTGTCGTCAATGATCATCTTGGCGAGTATCTCGCGCATGATCTCGCTCGTACCGCCACCGATGGTGCCCACGCGGCAATCGCGGTAAGCACGGGCCATTTTGTATTCCTCCATGAAACCGTAGCCGCCAAAGAACTGGAGGCACTCGGTCATCACCTTGTTGGCCAGTTCGCTGGCAAGGAGCTTGGCCATGCTGCATTCCTTCACGGCATATTCGCCCGAGGCATGCACACGGCAGCAATGATAGACGAATTGCTTCGTACACTCGATCTCCGATGCCAGTTGCGCCACGCGGTGGCGCAGCACCTGAAACTTGTTGAGCGGACGACCGAACGCCTCACGCTCGCTGAGGTACTGCATGGAATACTGCAACGCCCATTCGCACGAGGCAAAACCAGCGATGGCACCTGCAAGGCGCTCCAACTGCAATCCGCCCATGAGGTAATAGAAGCCCTGTCCTTCGTCACCGATCAGGTTCTCTACGGGCACTTTCACGTTGTCGAAGGCCAGTTCTGCGGTGTCTGATGCGTGCCAGCCCAGTTTCTTGAGCTTGGTGCGCGAAACACCCGGGGAATCGAGGTCCATGACGATGAGGCTCACACCTGCCGCGCCTTTCTCTGGGTCGGTCTTGCAAACGAGGACGAGCACATCACCATACACACCGTTGGTGATAAAGGTCTTGCTGCCGTTCACCACATAATGGTTGCCCTCGCGGATAGCGGTGGTGCGGATGTTGGCCACATCGCTGCCTGCGTTTGGCTCGCTGATGCCGATGCTGAAGATCCATTCGCCCGAGATGGCCTTGGTCAGGTATTTCTCCTTCAGAAATTCAGAGCCATGCTTGGCGATGTAGGGCGAAGACATGAACTGCTGCACGGCAGGCAGTATCATGAACCCGCCCGATTCGCACTTCGATATCTCTTCCATGAAGATGACCGAGTAGAGGAAATCGGCATCCATACCTCCATACTGCTCCGGATAGTTGAGGCCGAAATAGCCCATCGCTCCGAATTTGGGCCACAGGTCCTTGGGCATGCGCTGCTCTTCTTCCCATTGGTCTATGTTGGGCATCACTTCCCTATCAAGGAAATCGCGGAGGCCCTGACGGAATATCTTATGGTCTTCAGTAAACATCTTTAGGGCAATTAAAAATTAAGGGCTAAAATTGAGCTGTTATGGGACTTCTAACCACAGAGCGCACGGAGTTTCGCACAGAGAACTCAGAGGGAAATCTGATGGTCGCGCAAAAATAGTACATCCGTACTAATTGCTTGTTAATTATGGAAATTTCAATAAAACCACCTTCCCGCGCTCACATTGGAAATTCGCTAATCATCAAATCAGCTAATTGTATTTAACATCATCGATCACCATCTTGGCGATGATCTCGCACATCACCTCGCTGGTGCCGCCACCTATCTGTCCAAGGCGACTGTCGCGGTAGTTGCGGGCCATGGGGTAGTCTTCCATGAAACCATACCCTCCGAACATCTGGAGGCATTCAGTGGCCACCTTGTCCGAAAGCTGCGTGGCGAGCAGTTTGGCCATGGCGGCCTCTTTCACCACATATTCGCCACGGGCGTGACGGTCACAGATATAATAGACGAACTGTTTCTGCATCTCGATCTCGCTGGCCATCTGGGCCACGCGATGGCGCAGCACCTGAAACTTGTTGATGGAACGCCCGAATGCCTCCCGCTCGCTCATGTATTTCAAGGTATGTTCCAACGCATGTTCCGATGCGGCCACGGCTCCTATGGCCATGGCGATGCGCTCGAGTGCGAACTTCTGCATGATGTAATAGAATCCGCTTCCTTCCTGCCCCATGAGCGCAGAGGTGGGTACGCGCACATCATCAAGACCTATCTCTCCAGTGTCCGAAGCGCGCCAGCCCAGTTTGTCCAGCTTGGTGGCGGTGATGCCGGGGGTGTTCCTGTCTATGACGAACATGCTGATGCCCGCAGCCTTGGCATCGGGGTCGGTCTTTGCGGCCACAACCAGAAAATCGCTGAGCACCCCGTTGGTGATGAAGGTCTTGCTGCCGTTGATGATGTAATGGTCGCCATCGCGCTTGGCCGTGGTACGCATGGCGGCCACATCGCTGCCCCCGCCCGGCTCGGTGATGGCAAGACACCCGAAGATCTCGCCCGCTATGCCCTTGCGCAGATAGTGCTCCTTCTGCGCCTCCGTGCCTTCATTGTCCAAGTGCGACAGGGCCAGATAGACATGCGCACCGATGGCCGCGCCTGTTCCCCCCGAATCGATCTTGGCCATCTCTTCCATGAAAATGACAGAGTAGAAGAAATCGAGGTCGAGACCGCCATACTGCTCAGCATAGGGCAGCCCGAAGAAACCCATGTCTCCGAACTTCTTATAGATGTCCCGTGGCAGTTCGCCCTTCTCCTCCCATCCATCCACAAAAGGGACCACCTCCTTCTGCAAAAAAGCACGGAACGATTGGCGGAAGGTATCGTGGTCGGAGGTGAAGTAGTGCGTCATGGGATGGTCTGGAAATGCGCTGAAACGGTCGCAAAAGTAAAGGGTAGCCGTGGGGCATCAGGGTGGGCAATGCAAAGTTGCAATGGCACTTCGGGAAAACGCCCGCACCGCGATTCCCTATATTTGCCCCGAAGGCTGTCAGGTATGGACCTCTATCCCGCCAACGGCTTTTGAAACGATCACTATCTGCGAAAAATGACCGAAACTGCTACTGCCACCGCGCCTGCCATCACCAAGGAGACCTTCATTACCGAAGTGCTGAATGATTACCGCATTGCCAACGAGAGCCGCCAAGCAAGCCTCTTGGGCCGCAAGGAAGTACTGACGGGCAAGGCCAAGTTCGGCATCTTCGGAGACGGCAAAGAGGTGGCGCAGATCGCCATGGCCAAGGCATTCCGCAATGGCGACTGGCGTTCGGGCTATTACCGCGATCAGACCTTCATGATGGCCGCGGGGCTGCTCACGGTGCAGGAATTTTTCGCGCAGCTGTATGCCCATCCCGACCTTGCTGCCGACCCATCCAGTGCCGGGCGCAGCATGAACGGCCATTTCTCCACACGCTCCATCAACGAGGATGGCACGTGGAAAGACCTGATGGCCCAGAAGAACAGCGCGGCCGACCTTTCTCCCACTGCGGGCCAGTTGCCACGTCTGTTGGGCTTGGCGCAGGCATCCAAGTTCTATCGCCAGAACACCGCGCTGCACGGATTCACCAAATTCACCAACAAGGGAACGGAGGTGGCGTTCGGCACCATTGGCGATGCCAGCACGAGCGAAGGCCATTTTTGGGAAACGATGAATGCCGCCAGTGTGCTGCAAGTGCCGCTGGCCATTTCCATCTGGGACGATGGCTATGGCATCTCGGTCCCCAAGAAATTCCAGACGGTGAAAGAGAGCATCTCTGAGGCGCTGAAAGGCTTTGCTGCCGATGGTGACAGGCCGGGGCTTCACATCTTCAAGACCAAAGGTTGGGACTATGCCCACTTGGTGAAGACCTACACCGATGCCATCAAACTGTGCCGCGAAGAGCAGGTGCCCGTGCTCATCCACGTGGAGGAGGTGACGCAGCCGCAGGGCCACAGCACCAGCGGTTCGCACGAGCGCTACAAAGGAAAGGACCGCCTCGAATGGGAGCAGGAATTCGACTGCATCCGCAAGATGCGCGAGTTCATTGTAAGCACAGGTCTTGCTAACGAAGATGATTGCAATGCCATTGAGGAAGCCGCCAAGAAGACCGCCCGCGAGCAGCAGAAGGCCGCTTGGGCCGCGTTCACATCCTCCATAAAAGTGGAGATAGAGGAGTTGCAGGGATTGTTGGGGAAACTGACAGCCTCTGATGCGGTCAAGGCCTTGGCGGAGCGTTTGGGCAAGGCCATCGATCCGCAACGCAAAGAGCTGATGGAGACTGCCCGCGAGGCATTGCTCCTCGTGGCGGGAAACACGACTTCCGAAGCCACCGCACTGCGCCAATGGGTGAAGAAGCAAGCGGCCGTGAACCACGAACGCTACAGTTCGCACCTGCTGAGCGAAACAGCCGCCAGCGCGCTGAACATGAAGGGACAGGCTCCCGAATATGCTGCCGATGCACCGATGGTGGACGGCCGCGAACTGCTGCGCGACAACTTCGACCGCATCCTCACCGACCGCCCCGAAGTGCTTGCCTTTGGCGAAGACCTTGGCAACATCGGTGGTGTGAATCAGGGATTTGAGGGCATGCAGCAGAAGCATGGTGTGCACCGTGTGTTCGATGTGGGCATCCGCGAGGCGAGCATCATGGGGCAAGGCATAGGCATGGCGTTGCGCGGCCTGCGTCCCATTGCCGAGATCCAATACCTCGACTATCTGCTGTATGGCCTGCAACCGCTGAGCGATGATGTGGCCTCGCTGCAATGGCGCACCAAGGGCGGACAGAAATGCCCGCTCATTGTGCGCACACGCGGCCACAGGCTCGAAGGCATCTGGCATAGCGGCTCGCCCATGGGCCTCATTCTCGGTTCGCTGCGCGGGTTCCATGTCTGTGTGCCGCGCAACATGACCCAGGCCGCAGGTTTTTACAACACGCTCTTGAATTCGGACGATCCGGGCATCATCATCGAACCGCTGAACGGCTACCGCACCAAGGAGAAACTGCCTTCCAACCTTGGGGCCTTCCGCACTCCGCTGGGCGTTCCCGAGGTGTTGACCCAAGGCACGGACCTGACCATCGTCACCTACGGGTCGTGCGTGAAC
>JBFYQB010000205.1:0-13826 GCA_041302955.1 Flavobacteriales bacterium | reverse complement strand
CCTGCTGGGTGCGGCCATGCTATGGACATATCTGCGGCAGCGTAAGTTGATGCTGGCAGGGATTGCGCTCATCGGAGCGTTCACATTTCCTTCCATCATGATAATGGCTCTGCCACTGTTGGTGTTCAACGAGCAGGGAAGCGGCCACTATCCAACGGTCCCGACAGACCGTGTGCTACCCGTGCTTCTCCTTCTAATGATAGCTGCCCTTGCGGTTGTTGGTCCAGCGTTCAACGGATCGATGCCCTTCGGAACGATGCAGCCAAGCCGAATGATGGTGCTTGTAGCCCTGCCGTTCGTGCTGCTTTATGTTGCGGCCTTGTGGTGGGACGTAAGTATAGTGCAGCGGTTTCGCGCCTCCATTGCGGCCATCGACAGAAAGGGTCTGGCACTTTGGGCCACGCTCTTCATTGTAGTAGCGGCCCTCAAACTGTGGACGAAGCCTTCCCCATTCACCTTTTCTTACTTCGCTTTGCATTCTGTGGCCTATGGATTGGTGCATCCCGCAGTTTGGCTGGTGGCACACGTCATCTACTTCGGGCCAGTTTTCCTGCTGTTGCTTTTCTTCTGGAAACAAGTGAAGCAAACGCTGCTGCGATTGCCACTGCCCTTGTTCTGGTGCATGATGTTCACGTTCATGCTCACGATAAGGTCAGAAAGCCGGACGCTCATCGCGGGGTTGCCGTTTCTCCTATATATAATGGTGATGGCGATGAAAGATGTTCCGCTGAAGGCATGGCAGCAGGCGGCAATGCTGATGGTGGCCGTGCTACTCTCCAAGATCTGGTTCCCTATAAACGAAGGAGCCATGGCGGGCGATTTTCTTCAATTCCCGACGCAGCGCTATTTCATGCACTTCGGGCCGTGGATGTCGGAGATGGGCTATGCCATCAATGGGGCAACGGTGGTGGTTGTAGGCGCAGCGGTGTGGGCCATCATGCGGCCTTGGAAGCGCCTTTCTGGTATTTCACAAAAAGGTTGAACCACACGGCCCGCGACAGACGGAAGATGATGGGGAACATGATGAGGATGGCCAGACCATTGAGCCCGATGAACCACACGGCATCGAAATGCCAAAGCACGTTGATGGCCACGAACATCGCCACGCTGAGCGCAATGGTCAGTGCATAGCTAACATACATGGCGCCATAATAGAACCCTGGCTCCAGCAAGTATTTCTGTCCACAATGCGGACAATTGTCGGGCATGTCGGCAATGGTGGAAGGATTGTAGGGATTGGGATTGGTAAAGAGATCGCCCTCGTGGCATTGGGGGCATTTCATTCGCAATATGCTGTAGAGTTTCTGGCCTTTTCTCATGATGGCGCAAAGGAACGGAATGCTATTTCGCCAATCGGTGATAGGGGTTACAAATGGCCCTTAGAATTGCGAATTTCGCGGCATGGTATCATTGAATCAGGTTTCGGTGCAATTCAACGGGGAATTCCTGTTCAACGGCATCTCTTTTTTGGTCAACCCGCGCGATAGGATCGGTCTGGTAGGGAAGAATGGAGCGGGCAAATCGACCATGCTCAAGATCATTGCAGGCAAGCAACAGCCCGAATCGGGAAATGTGTCCTTTCCGCAGGGCACCACCATCGGCTATCTTAGTCAGGACATCAAGCCCGCCAAGGGCCGCAGTGTGTTTGACGAATGCTATTCGGCCCTTGCCGAGCTTACGCACTTGGAAGAGCGCGTGGAGTTCTATGGCAACGAACTGGCAACGCGCACTGACTATGAGAGTGATGCCTACATGGAGATCATTGAGAAATTCAATGACTGCAACGAGCGTTTCATGATTTTGGGAGGCCACACCGCTGCTGCCGAGGTGGAGAAGGTGCTGATGGGCCTCGGTTTTCTGCGTACGGACTTCATCCGGCCCATTGAGGAGTTCAGCGGTGGATGGCAGATGCGGGTGGAACTGGCCAAGATACTGGTGCAACACCCGGATGTGCTGCTGCTGGACGAACCGACCAACCACCTCGACATTCTCAGCATCGAATGGTTGGAGCAATTCCTGAAAGATCACAATGGGTCGGTGATCCTCGTGTCGCACGACAGGGCATTCCTTGACAATATCACCAACCGCACCATCGAGATCACGCTGGGCCGCATCAACGACTACAAGGTGCCTTACTCCAAATATGTGGAGCAGCGTGCCGAGAGACGCGCCTTGCAGATGGCCAGTTTTGAGAACCAGCAGAAGATGATAGCCGACACCGAGCGGTTCATCGAGCGGTTCCGCGCCAAGGCATCGAAGGCCACGCAGGTGCAGAGCCGCATCAAGCAATTGGATAAGGTAGAAAGATTGGAAGTGGAGGAGGAGGACAACGCCTCTCTGCGGTTCCGTTTCCCACCTGCGCCACGTGCTGGCAAGGTGGTGGTGCATGCCGTGGGCATCAGTAAGAGCTATGGCCAGAAGCAGATTTTGAGCAAGATAGACCTGATGCTCGACCGTGGCGAGAAGGTGGCATTTCTCGGCAAGAACGGTGAGGGCAAGACCACATTCGCCAAGATCATTGTAGGCGAAGTGGCCAATGATGGTGGGCATTTAGAGAAGGTGCACAACGTGGCATTGGGCTACTATGCTCAGGATCAGGCCGAAACGCTCGACCCTGAGCGTACCGTGTTCGAGACATTGGATGATGTGGCCGTGGGCGATGTGCGCAAACGGGTACGCGACATCCTCGGTTCGTTCCTTTTCAGTGGCGAGAGTGTGGACAAGAAGGTGAAAGTGCTGAGCGGTGGCGAACGCGCCCGCCTTGCCATGGCCAAGCTGCTATTGGAACCGAAGAACCTGTTGGTGTTGGACGAACCGACCAACCACTTGGACATGCGTTCCAAGGACATCCTGAAGCAGGCGCTCATCAAGTATGATGGTGCGATGATCATCGTTTCGCACGACAGGGATTTCCTTAAAGGCATGACCGACAAGGTCTATGAGTTCAAGGACAAGAAGATCAAGGAGACCATCGGTGATGTGTACGACTTCTTGCGCAAGCAGAACATCGAGTCGCTCGACCAGCTCAGTGCGGTGAAGAAGACCGAGGCCGCCAAGCCCGCGCCCAAGAAGGAAGAACCGACAGTAAACCAACAGGAGCGCAAGGAACTGGAGAAGAAGCACAAGGCGCTGTCCCGAAATGCCGAGCTTCTGGAAGCTGAGATAGCCACTCTTGAAAGGGAGATTGCCAACTTGGACGAGATCATGCTCGACCCTGTCCTATCGCGCGATGCCATGAAGGATGGCGACATCTTTGCCCGCTATCAGGCCAAGCAGGCCGAGCTCGATGCCAAGATGAAGGCATGGGAGGCTGCACAGGCCGAGATAGAGGCTTTGGGGGTGTAGGCCGTTCCGCGTGAATCAGGAGTGTTGTCGAATGTGGGCGTAGTCGTGGGCCTGTGTATGCGCGTCCTTTTGTTATCCTTGTGATGTACAAATGGCCATCCATCATTGGGCAAGACCTCTTTCAACCTATTGCCCTTCATCGTTGCATGGATCATGCTCCTTGGTTCGTGTGCAAGCATTGAGATAACACCAAGACGCCACCGATTGGGGTTCCATATCACAGTGGGCAAGGGCAGTGAGGGGCTTCAACTGGTGAACCGCGATGCGCCCCAACAGCAACTGGAGAAGGCAAGGGTTTCAGACAAGAAGGATACGGAAGACAGGGCTTTGAGAGAGGAGGTGATGCTGGCTCAGGCCGTTACCACCATTGAACAACTCAATACACGATTGCCCCGATCCGATGCGCGAATAGATAATTTGCTGGCTTCTAAGGTATTCGATGCGAGGGCTGTATCATTTGAAGACCAAACAAAGAAAGAAAAGGCATTTTTGGCAGCAACTATGACAGCTGGAGCACTGGCATCTTCCAGTGGTGTCGCGGCTTTTGGTCTTGCTGTCCAGCACATGCTGGACAAATCTCACGATGACCGAGGTCCTGATTATCTGCCGACATACTTGGTCTTGGCCTCTTTGGCCATTGCGTTCGGCATTACAACATTTATTCTGCTAAAGAAATATAAGAAGCTTCGGCTCAATGAAAGCAAGATTTGGGTGGCAGCGCTTGTGATGGGAATTGTAGGAATTGGCTTGGCTGTTCTCAGCGGTTTAGCCATGGCGATATTTGCGCTGATTTCAGCCTTCGCTGCAATATTCTCTTGAGAATTTGGGAGTGATTAGGTTTTCCTTTGTCAATCCCCCCATGACCCTCCACATCGCCCATCTCCCGCACTATTCCCGCTTGCAGCTGGCAGTGCGCATGGTGGCGGGCGTTTGGTACATCATGTTGCCCCATGCCTTGCCGCTTGCAGTGCTTGCAGTGGTCAGCGTGGTGCTGATGCCGGTGGCCTGGGTGGCCATCCTTGTTTCGGGGCGCTATCCGAAGGCGCTTTTCGCGTATGAGGTGGGCCTATTGAGCTGGCAGATGCGCGTCAACGCCCGGCTGTTGAACCTTGTGGACGGCTATCCCGCCTTTGGACTGCAGGCCACCGATGCCCATGTTGCTCTCGTTATACCTATGCCTCACCATCTGAACCGAGGCCATCTGCTGCTCAAACTGCTGCTGGGCTGGGCCTATTGTGGCATTCCGCATGGGGCGGTGCTGCTGCTTCGGGGCATGGTGGGGCTGGTGGTGATGACGCTGGCCTTCTGCACCGTGCTTGTCGCAGGGCGCTATCCACAGGCGTGGCATGCCTTCATGGTGTCCACCCTGCGCCATTCCTTGGCCGTAAGGCTCTATATGGGCGGCATGACGGACCACTATCCCGCTTTCAGCGGCAGGGCATAGAGCAACCCCCAATCCCTTTGCGACATCGCTCCAAGAGCCGCTATCGCTGTATGCGCGGAGGTTTTTTCAACAAGATCGGAGGGTGATGCGCCTCCCGACAACGATTACCAGCAAACGCAGCGCGAAGGGATGATCCTGGCGCAGGAATCACTCTTTTTTCAAGAGGAACGATAAAATGGAACTTAGGAGTGAAAAGTTCGAACCTAAGTTCGAATAAATGGAACCTAGTGCTGAAATATTAGAACTTAAGGCAAAATAAATAGAACTGAAGTACGAATAAATGAATCTTAAGTCCAAAAAACTCGAACTTAAGTTCAAATAAATGGAACATAAGTTTGAGAAATTTAAACCTAAGTTCGAGAGAATAAAACTTAGGGGCGAAAGATTCGAACCTAATCAATAGTCACTTGTCCTCCAGAAGGAAAGACCTGCTCTTGAGACTCAATGACGGCCCCCGCAGATGCACGCGAATCAAGGGTGGACAGACCTCCGCAGACGCAAGGACGATAAGCGTAGGCGCTCGAACAGGTGCGGTGGCGGGCAGACGATGGAGGCAGGGCGCGGGGCCGGGCAGCGATGTGGTCTGGTGGTGAAATAGGGTAGGAGGTAGGGGTTATTGGAAGTCTCAGACCATGAACAGAGAATTGTTCTCCTTTGGAGAGGTTGTAAGTGCATTGAGCATGAGTATGGAGACTATCGGGTGGGCGGGAGCCCACCAAATAAGACGCTCGCTCGGAAAAGTTCCTATTTGTTCTCCTGCATAGCCGGAGTGCCCAACAACATGTCAAACGTCATGGTGTCTTTGGTTGAAAAATGGCAATCGCTTACACTGGGTACGGGCATTACTGGCCCATCGAATCCGCGACATCGGAAAGGAGGCTCACTTGGCTTGGCGGTGCTCGTTGTATCGGAGGAATAGTGAGTCAAAATCAAAGGTTCTTGATGTTCAAGACCCACTTGAAGTTTAAAATCGCAAAATGTCACCTGTCCCCACTTCAACGAACATTTAGTAGAGTGAACTGTCCGATATCCGGATTTGGAAGCAATGACAAGATAGTCTGTTCTGGGCTTTAGTGCCACTATTCGGAAGAAGCCGTCTTCATTGGTGAATGCGTTGGTAATCTGAATTCCATCCAAATGCACCCCAATCTCAACAAACTGAACAGGTTCCCCTGTCACTTCATCAAGAATAGTACCTTGTATGGTCCCGGTACCTACCTGTGCAAAAGCAATTGAAGCTGAAAGGCATATCAAAACAAGGGCAACTATCTGCCTAATTCCCAGCTGAGGCGTCACCCGTCCGATTGTGATATCCAATTTAGAATATCCGCTCATAATGACCCTCCGTTTGTTGATGCAATATAAGAAAGGATAAGGGAGCTTGACCTGTGATGAACTTAGATGCCAAGAACTAAAGACTAAGGCGACCATCACTAAGGCACAAACACCCGTATCACCGTCCCTTCATACAGCAGATCATCGCTGCTCGGCACTCCCTGTTGTGGGTCGTTGGTCCAATATTGCCAACGGCCACCGCGCAGTTTTATCCAAACACGGTCGTTGGCCGCATCCTGCCAATAGGTCTCGCCAGCGGAGGCGATCACTTCCTGCAAGGAGTTGAGCTGCGTGTAGGGATAGTGGGTGCTGTTGACCCGCATGGCCACGGTGGGTGTAAGCGAGCCATCATACTGGATGCCGATCACCTGCACATCGTCCTCGGTGAGCATGTTCTCCACATCCATTTGGAAGATGGTGGGCGCAATGGTCTCGTCTGGGAAGGTCAGTTCGTAGATGCCGTCCGGACTGGTGGCAAAGTGGCGCATGTTGGCCAGTATCGCTCCGTTCTGGGCGGTGGGCACTGTCCAACTTCCCACCTCGCTTAGGGCGGCATCGAGCCTGCGCACATGCAATCCCATCAGCGGATAGTAGGGCTGCGATTGCGGAGGTGTGTTGCCCACCCCGTGCAGCACAAAGCTTCCAAAACCATAGAACGGCCCCGGCACACTCACCCCGCCCGACACCGTCACGCTTGGCGCTACAGGTGTGATAGTCTGGCCGTGGGTGAGGAAAGGCGTGTCATACACGAAGTAGTTCTCTGCTGGCCCCCAGATGCCCTGTGGGTCCCAGAGGGCTCCGGCAAAGGTCATGTGGGCGTAGGGCGCATAGAGTTTCACCCCTGCGTGGGAGTTGTGGATCAGGTTGTGGGTGTTGCGGCTGTGACCCTTGTCCACCGCGCGGATGTAGTAATCATCGGTAGAGAACACCCCGCTGCGCTGATCCTCCACCGGCTGAAAGTCGATGGCGATGTTGTTGCGGATGTCGAACGTGCTGTGGTACGTGGCGAAGGCCGCAGGCGTAGAGCTCGACCATCCGCTCTGAAAATCGGCCGAGGCGGGACGGCCTGTGCCGTTCATCATAAAGTTGAGACTGGTGCCGATGACCAACGACCGCTCGATGATGCCGTCATCGCCCGCCCCGGCAAAGAACCTCCCGCAGTTGTCGGCCGACACCACCTCGAAGTTGGTGGCCCAGCGGGCGCGGTCCCAGATACCGTTGCTGCGGTTCTTCCAGGTCTTGTAGCGCGAAAGGACGAACCTCCGCAACGTAGGATAGGGCCATTGCACTTCATTGCCGTCCGTGGTGCTGTTGTAGGCATGCGGATAGGTGTTGCCCGCGTTGTCTATCTCCGGGTTGTCGAGCATGATGCCCGCATTGCCGTTGGAATGGGCCGTGTTGTTATCGAACGTGCCGAAGAGGATGCGCGATGGGTTCAGCAGCAGACCGTCCGTGTCCAACACGCTCTGGCTCTCGCCCCACGGATTGACAGGATAGGCCATCCAATAGCCGAATGCACCGCAATCGGCAGCCACATTGTTGGTGATGACGTTGTCAGGATTGCTGAGCCAAAAGCCTGACGACTGCGTGGCCTCGTGCTGTTTCAAGGCATCCTGCGGGTTCATGTTCGGGTTGCGGATGCGTAGCACAAGGTTGCCGTCAATAAGGTTGCGCCTCTCCACCGCATCTTCTGTGAAAATGCCATGTCCTTCGATGTCGAAGATCACATTGCGGCTCACCTCCACGCCATTCGTGCCATGGATCACCACGCCACGGTTGGCCGACTGGTTCACCACCGAATTGCGGAAATACTGCCCCGTGGCATCCTGCAAGGTCTGCGTTCCGCTGTAGCTCAGCATGTGCCAATGGAAAGGATAACGGCCCAACTGCCCGCGCTGCCCGCCCCTGCGTATCTCCACCCCGTTGAGGTGCGCCTCGGCCCCTTGGCCCATGATCATCACATGCGCACCGAAGCCATTGTCGGTCCACAGCGCATCGTTGGCACCTTGGATAACGATGTTGCGGGTAAGGTGGCCCACTTCGGCCCGTTCGTCCAATATCAGCGGAGTAGTGGTGCTGTCCGTGTCGGGCACAGGCGGGGTCAATAGATTTGTTGGCGAGAGGCTCATGCCGCCCGTGGTGGCATATTGCAACAGCCCCCAGCGATGGGCGTTCAGCCCTGTCTCCAGCGTCAATGTGTTGTTCGAAACGCCCGATAGGATCACCGCTTGGCTCACCGAAGCATTGTTTCCCGCCAAGTAATAATCCGTGGGGGCTACCACTATCTCATCGTTTGCCTCCCAGTCCACATTCTCTATAAGCTGTAGCGATGTGCTGCCAGCGGGAGCGTGTGCGTTGAGCTTTGTCCACACCACATCGGGCGGGGTGCCGTGCAGTTCGAGCTGGCCGCCCATCACCATGATGCCGCGTGTGCCCATGCCCATCACATCCTCTTCCATGTCATTTCCCGTCAGGGTGATGATGGCATTGTGGGTGAACGGTTCGGCCTCGGTGCCCACCTGTAGCGTGCCATGCACCATGATCCAGTCGGAGATCAGCGTAAGGTCGGCCTCCAAGAACTCCAGCGTGCCGATAACAGTGAGGCTGCCCAACGGTGGCGGACTCACATCCAGAATGATGCGTCTATCTATGGGGATGATGACGTCCTGCCCTGCCACTGGCACCGCCCCGCCCCATGCATTCGGGTCGCTCCAATAGTAGCTCAGCGGGTCGCTGATCACCGAAAGTGTTTCGGAGTAATAAGGGTCGCAGTCCTCTTGCAGTATCAACGCACGGAAATACTGCGGCACCGATGCGATCACAGCGTTGTAGGGGCTTGTGGTGGCGTTGGGGATGTCCTGCCAGTCCATCTCGTCATCCGACACCTGCCATTGCAGCGTCCCTTCGTGCGGGGCGGCTACAAGGCGTACAGTGTCGGTGTGCACCACATTCAGTTCGGTCTGAGCCACAGCAGTGCCTGTCCAAGCAAGCAGCACCGCTACGAGGAAAAAGTTCTGGAGCCTGCTCATCTTCTTATCGTCAGCTTGTGTGTAGAGAAACGCTCGTCCGAAACGATGCGCAACAGATAGATGCCCGTGTGCAGATGGCCCACATCGAGCCGTTGCTCTTGCATCGAAGCATGATGCTGCAACAGCTTGCCGCTCATCTCATACAGCTCAATGCGCTCACCGCCCATCAGTCCGGAAATGATCACCTCGTCCGTAGCCGGATTGGGATAGATGCGCACCGGACCGGACTCCAACGTCCCGATGCCCACGCCCTCGCAGGCCGTTCCAGGGTCTATGGCCAATAGTGCCGTATGGGTCTGTTGCGCCTGTGCAGAGACGGCTGCCAAAACCACGAATAGGGTAAGTAGCTGATGTTTCATGTGTCAAAAATAGGGAATCACCATGGGCATGATGTCACCTTCGGGGCTCCTTACAACACCTCATTCCTTTCGTATAGCTTTGGCTTTTCAACTGTTCTGCATGAAAAACATCGCCCTCCTGCTATTGCTTGCCTCTTTATCCTTCACCTCGGTCGCTGCGGATGGCGACACGGTGCGCGTAACAGCCCATGATGCCCGCGACATCACGTGGTATGGTTCCTATGACGATTGGGGCGTGTTTCCGCCCGCTGGGCAACAGTTCCGCAAGGTGCTGATGCATTTCACCCTTGGCTGCGCCAGTACTGGCTGCAGCGATTGGGACTATACGGTGCAGATAGACCTGCGCCATCGCACCGGTGCGCTCGACAGCACGGTGCAGCAGGCCCCAAGTTTCACGGTTTATGGCACAGTGGTCGATTCCATCAGCTATAATACACAGCATACCTTCCTCACCGAATGGAACAACGGGCAGATAGACACGCTCTGGTCTGACACGCTCCACATCGTTATCTACAACGACTCTCAAGACCCCTTTGCCCCGACAGATACGCTTCATGTGTTCCCTTCTGATGTGATCTATGACCTCTTTGACGAGAACGGCACCATCATCGGTCAGGATACCTTCGTGTCCGAGGCCACGCTATATCTCACTTACACGGACGTCTACACCGTTTTTGAGGTGATAGACGACTATGAGTTGGCCCGGGCCATCACTCCTTATGGCACCTACATGGCTGACGGCTCGCAGGGGTTCAATAACAACTGGAAGCATACCTTCTCGTTCGATGTGACAGAATATCAACATCTACTGCGCGATTCGGTCGAGTTCCGAGCCTTCTATGGCGGCTGGAGCAGTGGTTTCAGCGTTACGCTCGACTTTGAGATGATAGAGGGCATACCGCCCATGGACGTACTTCGCGTGAGCCGCATCTACGATAGTGGCCCGGGCGGTTTCGGATACAGCAGCTCGGCCAATTTTGAGAGTACCCAAGTGCCTGCGCGTACCCTTAGTGTCCTGCCCGCAACTCAGGGTGCCATAGGCCGGATGTTCATCACTGGTCATGGTCAGGATGGAGAGTTCACACCCAATATCAACTACAACCTCCGCATCAATGGTCTTGGTGCCGGCCAGCAGGAGATATGGAAGGACGACTGCGGTATGAATGCCGTTTATCCGCAAGGCGGCACGTGGGTCTATGACCGGGCCAACTGGTGTCCGGGCGAAGCGGTGCGCATCTTCGACCACGACCTCACCGCTCAGCTCAATGCCGGAGAGGACAATACCGTGGATGTGAACCTTACTTCCTACAATCCGACCAACGGAGCAAACTACATCATGGAGCTGCAGGTGATAGAGCACAGCGCGCCAAACTTTGCCTTGGATGCCGAGGTGATGGACATCATCACGCCTTCGACAAAAGATGTGCATGCGCGGTTCAACCCCATGTGTGGCAATGCACGCATCATGGTGCGCAATACCGGTGCCGCCACGCTCACTTCGGCAACCATCACTTACGGCATCGTAGGTGGCCCATCCCAGACCTATGCATGGACCGGAAGCCTTGATTTTCTCAAGAGCACAGAGGTTACCCTGCCCACCCTGACAGATTGGAGCGGGGGCGGCCGCGAGTTCTTTGCCACCATTTCAGCACCGAATGGTGGGGTGGATGGCCATGCGGCAAACGATACGTACACCAGCACATTTGAGGCTCCCGATGTGGTGACCGATACCGATGCCATCATCATATGGGTAAAGGCCAACAACTATGGTGGCCACACAAAGTATTGGGTGTATGATGATATGGGCAATGAGGTGTTTGCACGCACATCACTCACCAACAATGAGCTGTATAAGGACACGCTCTATCTGCCTCATGGCTGTTACAACTTCCGCCTAACGGACCTCCAAGAGAATGGGCTGCAATGGTGGGCGGCCAGTGATCAGGGCAATGGCTATGCGCGTATCCGCAAGGTAGGGTCATCGGCCATTTTCAAGAATTTCAATGCCGATTTCGGATCGGAGATATCCTATTGGTTCACAATGGGCGCCCCGCTGGCAGTGGGTTCATTGCCATCCACCACCGCGTATTTTGACATCTGGCCCAACCCCGCCACCGTGGGGGCTTCTGTGCATGTGAGCCTTGCATTGACCCAGCAACAGGATGTGCAGCTTGCCGTATATGACATGGCGGGCCGCAATGTTTGGATGCAGCATTTTGCCGCCACAGAAGAGCTGGAGACCGACATAGCTCTCAACGGTCTGGGAGCAGGCATGTATCTGATGCAATTGGTAACCACAGACAGCACCATGACACGGAGGCTGGTAGTGCAGTAAATTCGCCCCATGCTCGTTGCCACATTCCTTTCTGACTGGGGTCTGCCGCTTTTCTCATTGGCCCTACTGGCCATCGCCTATGGCTTTCTTACCGCCAGGCTCAATCGATTGCGGCTCAAGGACCAGTTGGAATTGGAGAAGATGGAGGCCGAACGTCTCAAGCACATTGATAAGGTGCGCAGCGACTTCTTCTCCAATGTGACGCACGAGTTCCGTACTCCACTCACCCTCATTCTGGGTCATTTGGAACAGGTGATCCCTACTATTGAGGACGAGCGTGCCAAGCGAGAACTGCGCATCATTCAGCGCAACGCACGGCAGCTGGGCAAGCTCATCAATCAATTGCTGGACATTGCCAAGATAGAGGCCGACAAGATGGAGCTCAATCTGCGGCATGGCAATATCGTGGCGTTTCTAAAAGAGGTGCACACCTCATTCAAATCGCTGGCCGATGCCAAGAAGGTGGCCTTGGTGTTTGAGTCGCAAGAGGCGTCCATCGACATGAGTTTCGATCCGGATAAGTTGGAGCTCATCTTCTACAATCTATTCTCCAATGCCTTCAAATTCACGGAGAATGGAGAAGTGAGTCTGCGCATAAGCCTTGTGGAACGCAACGGAAAACCCCATGTGCGCCTTGCTGTGCAGGACACGGGCATTGGAATCGTTGAAGAGCAGATACCACGCGTGTTCGACCGGTTCTATCAATCTGAGAGTGCACGGTGGCGCAAGAACAAGGGCACAGGAATAGGCCTTGCACTGGTCAAAGAACTGGTAGAGCTGCATTCGGGTCATATCGATCTGAAGAGCATAGCGGGTGTGGGTACCGAGATCGTCATACTGCTGCCTGTGATGCATCAGCAGGCCGAAAATGACGCCTCCCATGGCGTGGTGGCCGCACTGGAACAAGTTGATCCGCATCTGGAGCTGGACGACAACTATCAGAATCTGCGACCGCAGCTGTCAGAGCAGGAGCTGGATGCGCAGAACATCGTCCTCATCGTAGAGGACAATGACGACATCCGGAAATTCATCCGCCACACGTTGGAAAGCGAGTATCATGTGTTTGAGGCCAATAACGGTTCTTCGGGCCTCGAAATGGCCAAGGAGCTTGTGCCCGACCTCATCATCAGCGACATCATGATGCCCGGCACAGATGGCTACCAGCTTACCAAGGCGGTTAAGAAATTTGAGCAGACCAGTCATATACCCGTGATACTGCTTACCGCAAAGGCAGGGGAGGAGAGCAAGATAGAAGGCCTGCAGGTAGGAGCGGATGCCTACATCCCGAAACCATTCAGCGGTAAAGAGCTACATGCGCAGATCAAGAATCTGATCACGCTGCGGCAGCAATTGAAGCAGAAATACTCACGCCACATGCTCATGCGTCCCGATGAGGTGAAAGAACCCTCGATGGAAGAACGCTTTCTTCTTCGGGTGAGGGGCGTGGTAGAGAAACACATGGGCAATGAGCATTTCAGTGTGGAGGAGTTGGCCCACGAGGTGGGATTGAGCCGCGCACAGCTGCACCGCAAACTCATCGCCCTCACAGGAGGATCGGCCAGTCGCTATGTGCGTAATTTCCGGTTGGAGCACGCCATGGACCTATTGAAGAAGAATGTTGGCACAGTGTCTGAGATAGCCTACCGAGTGGGATTCAGCAGCCCGGCATACTTCACCAAATGCTTCACCGAGGATTTTGGAATGGCTCCAAGTCAGGTGAAGAAAGAACAATGATCTGCAAAGGGTGAAACTCAATGTGCTTCATCAAGCATCCCCAAGACATACAGGCACGTCAATTTATCTCTCTTTAGTATCCTGCCAACTTCATCGTTCCTTTTCCTCTACCGATAAATGAGTTTTAGTAAAGCCATCAATGCCAGCGCCTCGTCCGGGTCATTCACAGACCGCGGGCTGTTCATCCTCATCGCCATAGTTTCGGTTCTGCTGCTGATCACCATTCCTTGGCTTACGGTGGTCAT
>JBFYQB010000204.1:0-5409 GCA_041302955.1 Flavobacteriales bacterium | reverse complement strand
ACCTTGTAGTGATCGGTTCAGTGACTCTGTCTGTGGCGGGCATCCTGCTACAACGCGGGTTATTGCCATCGGACGGCATCACAGGAATCGGTTGGCAACTGCTGCTGGCCGCTTTCATTCTCACCGAAATACTGCTGATGGGCCAAGGCCTATTACTGTGGCTCGAGGTTGGATTCATACCCAACTATCACCTCTTTCTCTTCGCAGCATCCGGACTCTTTCCGGTTGCACTATCGGTTATCCTATCTGGTTTCTGGAGACATTCATCTTCAGCGGTCACAACCTCAATTCCAATCAACCAATCAATAACCAACCAAATCCAATCATCATGAAAAAGCTAACGTTTTCCCTAACAATCGCCGGCTTGGCCTTCTTTGCCTCGTGCGGAGGAGGTGATTCCACCACAACTGCCGAAGCACCTGCGGCACAAGAAGAAGTAAAAGCCGACCCACGAGGTGTGGGCCCAAATATGGAGGTGACGTTGACCGACCCATTGGATGAAACGATGCTTGCCAATGGCAAAACGGTGTATGAGATGAAGTGCGCATCATGCCACAAGCTGGATGGCAACCGCGTGGTAGGCCCTGGATTCTCGGGAGTGACCAACAGACGCAAGCCCGAATGGATCATGAATATGATCACGAACACAGATGTGATGCTTGAAAAAGACCCCACTGCACAGGCACTACTTGAGGAGTGTCTTACCCGCATGCCGAACCAGAACCTGAGCACACGTGATGCCCGAGAGGTGCTGGAGTTCTTGCGCAACAATGATGTGCAGACCATTGGAAAAAAGGACGAAGCTGTAAACAGTTAGCCCCATACAACCACTAACCAACCTAAAAACGGAAATCATGAAAACCAATTTGAAACAACTTCTACTTCTGAGCATCGGTGCATTCTTGTGGGTCTCGTGTGGTCAGTCTGAAGGAGATGCTGCGACTGCGGCTGACACAACCGAATCTTCTGTGGGAGCGGGTCAATCTGCTGTGAAGGACGAGACATCGAATCCCAATGTGGTGCAAGTGGCCGTGGGCTCGGCCGACCACACAACACTTGTTACAGCGGTGACCACTGCCGGACTGGTGGACGTGCTTTCGAACGTTGGGCCGTTCACGGTGTTCGCTCCTGTGAACGAAGCCTTTGCAGCCTTGCCAGACGGCACGGTAGAATCACTGTTGAAACCAGAGAACAAATCGAAACTGGTGGACATCTTGGAGTATCACGTGTATGTTGGCGTGATAAGGACCAACCTGATGCGCGATGGCATGACCCTGAATCAGGTGAATGGCAAGAACATCAAATTCACGAAAGAAGGTGATAAGATAAAGGTGAACAATGCCACCATCATTGCCTCGATCGATGCATCCAACGGTGTGATCCATGTCATCGATGGTGTACTTCTTCCTGAATAATCCGAACTAATCTCAAACCAACCATCAATACCAGAAAATCATGAATACAAAACGTTATTTCCAAGTTGGAACAGCCCTGGCCACTGCGGTGGTGCTCGGTCTGTTTCCCAGCTGCAAGCCAAAGACCCCAGGTGAGGTGGGCATAGGTGATGCTGCCTCCAAGACCTATGTTGCGCCCGGCCAGTATGATGAGTTCTACAACATCATCTCTGGAGGATTCAACGGACAGATGAGTGTGGTAGGTCTCCCATCGGGACGCGTGTTCCGTGTGGTGCCTGTTTTTTCCGTGAATCCTGAGAACGGATACGGCTACAGCGAAGAAACCAAACCGATGTTGAACACCTCGTACGGGTTCGTGCCATGGGACGATCTGCACCACATTGCGCTCTCCACCACCAAAGGCGAGCATGACGGCCGGTGGGCATTTGGCAATGCCAACAACACTCCCCGTGTGGCGCGTATTGACCTTACCACCTTTGAGACCACTGAGATCCTTGAGCTGCCAAACAGCGGAGGTAATCACTCCTCACCGTTCATCACAGAGAACACAGAGTATGTGGTGGCAAGCACCCGTTTCTCAGTACCTATCGGTACGGACGAACAGCGTGATGTGCCGATAAACACTTACAAGGAGAACTTCAAAGGCACGGTGAGTTTCATCAGCGTAGGCAATGAGGGCGATATGAAGATCGCCTTCCAATTGGTGACGCCTCCTGTGAACTTCGACCTTGCACGTGCTGGCAAAGGCCCATCGCATGGCTGGTTCTTCTTCTCGTGCTACAATACAGAAGCTGCCTACTCGCTGCTGGAAGTGAACGCATCGCAGAAGGACAAGGACTTCATCATGGCGCTCAACTGGAAGAAGGCTGAGGAATACATCAAAGCAGGAAAGGGCAAGAAAGTGAAAACGCGTTACGCTCATAACAAGATGGACCACAAGACCCATTCTGCCACCTCCACCATATTGGAAGAAGTGCTGCAATTGGACCCATCTGAGTTGAAAGACCTGATGTATTTCATTCCCTGCCCAAAATCTCCCCACGGTTGTGACGTTGACCCATCGGGCGAATACATCGTTGGTAGCGGAAAGCTTGCTGCTTTGATCCCCGTGTTCTCCTTCCAGAAGTTGATGGCGGCCATTGAGAAGAAGGATTTTGAAGGTGAATATGCCGGATACCCAGTTGTACGCTATGAGTCTGCGCTCCACGGTGTGGTACAGAAGCCCGGCCTTGGCCCATTGCACACCGAGTTTGACGGCAAGGGCAATGCATACACTTCGATGTTCGTGTCGTCTGAAGTGGTGAAATGGGACCTTAAAACCCTTGAGGTGCTTGACCGTGTGCCCACATACTATTCTGTAGGTCACCTGTCTATTCCCGGTGGCCCAACGGCCAAGCCGCATGGCAAATATCTGGTGGCCTACAACAAGATCACCAAAGACCGCTACCTGCCTACAGGCCCCGAGCTCTGCCACTCTGCACAACTGTATGACATCTCTGGCGACAAGATGAAGCTGATCCTTGACTTTCCGACCATTGGTGAACCACACTATGCAGAATCACTGCCCGCAAGCCTGATCAAGGACAAGCAGGTGAAATTCTATAAGCTGGAAGAGAACGCGCATCCCTATGTTGCAAAAGGCGAAGGCGAATCGAAAGTGGTGCGCAAGGGCAAGGAGATACACGTGTACATGACGTCCATCCGTTCGCATTTCTCGCCAGACAATATCGAGGGTGTGAAGTTGGGTGATGAGGTGTATTTCCACGTGACCAACTTGGAGCAGGACTGGGACGTGCCGCATGGATTCGCCATCAGAGGCGCCACCACTGCCGAACTGCTCATCATGCCGGGCGCTACGCAGACCTTGAAATGGTTTCCAGACCGCGTGGGTGTGATCCCGTTCTATTGCACCGACTTCTGTTCTGCGCTCCACCAAGAGATGCAAGGCTACCTGCGGGTGTCGCCAGCAAACAGCAATGTGGAACTGAAATACTCGCTGGGCGAAACAACCCCGCAGTGATCAGTCCCCGGCCGGCACAGGTTTAGATCCGCTGGGCCATGCCGGCCCTTTCATCCGAGAGTTGACGGTCGGGAATGCGTGACATTCCCGGCCGTTCTATCGGATCCTTTAATCCTTTAAGTACCTAATTATAGAACAGATGAAGAAGTTGCTTCCAACTTCACGGATCCTATTGGCCTTTGCATCCCTGTTGCTTATCATAACCTATTTCACCCCCATCTGGCAGATATGGATGTGGGCACCACAGTATCCGGAGTGGCTGAGCCTGCATATCTGGCTCAACACCATCACAGGCAATATTGACATCATCAATGGACTGAACCACTACATCGGGATGAAACACATCAAGGTGGAGATGTTTCCCGAATTCAGATACATGCCCGCGATTGTTGGGGGCATCATGGCATTCGGATTACTAACAGCTTTGATAGGAAAGCGCTGGCTGTTGTGGGCATTCATCCTTACATTCATTGCTATCGGTATCGCAGGCATGGTCGATTTCTGGCTTTGGGGCTATGACTACGGCCACAACCTCGACCCAACGGCCGCCATCAAAGTGCCCGGCATGGCCTATCAACCGCCATTGATCGGAACAAAGGAGCTCTTGAATTTCATAGCCTACTCGGCACCCGACATAGGCGGCTGGATATTCGTAGCGACCGGACTGCTGAGCGTAGGTGCACTGATCCTGGACATCATCAAAAACAAGAATTGACATGACACATCTGTTATATGCCATTATGCTGTTGGCATCCACGTTCGCACTTTCGTGCAATGAGGGGCCAGAGCCTATCAACTACGGCAAGGATGCCTGCGACCATTGCCGCATGACCATCATGGATCCGAAGTTCGGAGCCGAGCTGGTCACTGCGAAAGGCAAGGTCTATAAGTTCGATGATGTGAACTGCATGGTGAGTTTCATGAACGAAGGCCCTGCCAAAGGGCAAGAGGCCAGCCACGTGCTGATCGTGGATTTTCCGCGGCCCATGACCCTGATTCCGGTTAAAGACGCCCACTTCCTGCGCTCTGACGAGGTGAGGAGCCCCATGGCAAGCGGGGTGGCGGCATTCAACGATGCCCGCCAACGCGCCCAACATCTGGACAAATGGGGTGGCGAGCTCATGAACTGGGAGGACGTGAAGACGGCTTTTGAATGAAGACTTTGCTCTGTTTGGCATGTATGCTTGTGGCAGGACAAGCGCACAGTGCGGTGATTCGTGCTGGAAAGGGCCGTAGCATCACCCAATCTGTGCAACAGGCCAAACCCGGTGACACCATCCGTGTGAGTGCTGGCACCTATGCCGAGGGCAACATCCTTATCCAAAAAACGCTCACGCTGATCGGTGAGGGACATCCGGTGATGGATGGCAAGATGAAGCATGAGGTGTTCACCATCGCTGCCGAACATGTCACCATCAGCGGTTTCCGCATCATCAATTCGGACAGGTCGAGCATGGAGGATCCGGCGGGCATCAAATGCCTGGACGCCCATCATGTGGTCATCCGCGACAACATTTTCGAGAACACATTTTTCGGCATCCATCTCTCCAACTCCGACCATGCGACCATTCGTGGCAACCGGCTCAGCGCCTCTGCCGAATTCGAATATCAGTTGGGCAACGGCATTCACCTTTGGAAATGCGACAGTGCGCTTATCGAAGGCAATGAGATAACCGGGCATCGGGATGGCATCTATTTCGAGTTCGTCACGCATTCGCATATCCGTAAGAACATCAGCCAAAAGAACATGCGCTATGGACTGCACTTCATGTTCTCCCACGATGATGCGTATGAGGACAACATCTTCCGCAACAATGGCGCAGGGGTATCGGTGATGTACACCCGCCATGTGAAGATGTACCGCAATGTGTTTGAGAAGAACTGGGGCTCTTCGGCCTATGGGCTTCTGCTCAAGGACATCAGCGACAGCGAGGTGCTCAACAATCAGTTCTTAGGCAATACGAGCGGCATCTA